>JAFZUL010000143.1 GCA_017618355.1 Muribaculaceae bacterium | reverse complement strand
GTGTAGAAATAGGTGATGCCCAGCTCCTCGAACTTGGCCTTGTAGTTCTCGAACTCCTCCTCAAACACCTTCTTGAACTCGCCGTCGTAGATCTTGGCGATGGTGTCCTTGGTGGAGAACCACAGATCCTGCTTGGTGTCGATGGCATACTTGAAGCAGCTGTGAGCAAACGAGCGGATTGACTTGTCCATGTTGTGCATGCCTTGAAGAACGCCAGGCCCCTTGAACTCGTGGATGACAACTTCTTCGTGCTTGCCGCTCTCGCCGTCAAAGACAAGTTTAGCAACACCAGGTTCATCGGCACGAAGTTCTACACTCTTGTAAACATCGCCATAGGCATGACGAGCGATAGTGATAGGCTTCTCCCAGTTCTTAACAACAGGCTTGATGCTTGGGATGGTGATAGGAGCACGGAACACAGTACCATCGAGGATAGAACGAATTGTGCCGTTAGGGCTCTTCCACATCTCGTGGAGCTTGTACTCGTCCATACGTTTGAGGTTTGGAGTGATAGTAGCGCACTTAACAGCTACACCAAGTTCTTTGGTCTTCTCTGCGGCCTCAATAGTGATTTGGTCGCGAGTCTCGTCACGCTTAACGAGGCCAAGGTCATAATACTCAGTTTTGAGGTCCACGAATGGGAGGATGAGTTCGTCTTTGATCATCTTCCACAGGATGCGTGTCATCTCGTCGCCGTCCATCTCCACGATAGGAGTGGTCATTTTAATCTTTTCTGCCATAATAGTTGTAAGAAAATTTTGTTTTTAAAGTTGTGTGGCACACGGCAAAAGGTGCCACACAACTGGTTATTTGTTTAAATGATTATTTTTTGCTTTTATAGTAGTTCATCAAGCAGCCCTGTGCAAGAATCTCACGCTCGTCGGGAGTGAGGTTCTGGAAGAACAGGTGGATGTCCTTAACACCATCGGCAGTGATAACCTTAGCGTCGATTTCCTCCTTACCGCTAACGATAGCCTCGCGGATGCCAGGAACGAATACGAAATCGCCTGGGTTGTAGTTGAACTCGGTCTCGGGAGCGATAGTGAATGGAACAATACCCCAGTTGATGCAGTTGCTGCGATAGCGCTTGGTTGCATATTCATAGCAGATGTTGGCATCACCTCCAAGCACCTTCTGGCAAGAAGCAGCTTGCTCACGTGCGCTACCATCACCAGGACGGTTAGCGAATACGCAAGAACCGAACGAAGTGTCCTCAGCCTTTGCACCAACCTTAGCGAGAGCAGCAGCAACGTTCTCGGGAACATTACCTGCGCGACGCTCGAGGTCTTGTGCCTGGATGCGCTTGCTCAAGCCCACGTACTCAGGAACGCGACGAGAGAGAGCGAACTCAGAGAGCTTCAATGGGTTAGAACGATAGCTTGAAGTCTCACCCGAAGGAATCAGCTCATCGGTAGTTGTAACGGGATCGTGGATAACGGCAGCCATCTCAAGGAGCATGTTGTCCTGCATTGGATACATCTTGGGCCAGTCCTTGATGTTTGGACCATACTTCAGCTCCTCGTTGAGGTTAGCATTGTCAAATCCGTTGAATACGCGGCGCTCATAAACTCGTGCATCGAAGTCGTAAGGCTTGTGGTCGTCAACGTAGTCAACATCGGTAGCAGCGGTGATTACGCCACCGTTGGCAGCTGTAGCGGCGATTGAGCGAGCGTCCATCAGAGCCACGAGCGAAATTTGTCCCTGTCCTGGCTTAGAACCCTCACGGTTGGGGAAGTTACGAGTGGTGTGACGGATACTCAAACCATTGTTGCTGGGCACGTCACCAGCACCGAAGCAAGGACCGCAGAATGCAGGCTTGATAACCACGCCAGCTTCGAGCAGCTCCTCAGCGATGCGGTTGCGAGTAGTTGCCAGATAAACGGGAACTGACTGTGGATAAGCACTCATAGTGAAGTAGTCGTTGCCAATGCTTGCGCCTTTCATAATTGAAGCAGCAGCACTGAGGTTGTCGTAAGTACCTCCTGAGCAACCTGCGATGATACCCTGGTCGGCGTGAACCTTTCCGTCGATTACCTTGTCAACGAGGTCAACCTGAATCTTGTCGCCAAAGCGCTTCTTAGCATCTTCTTCTACAGCCTTCAAGATCTCAACAGGATTCTCCTGGAGCTCATGGATGGTGTAAGCGTTAGATGGGTGGAATGGCAGAGCAATCATTGACTCCTGAGTGCTCAGGTCAATCTTAATCATTGCATCGTAGTATGCCACGTTTCCTGGTTTGAGTTCACGATAGTCCTCTGGACGTTTGTGAATCTCGTAGTGGTGCTTAACCTCGTCATCGGTAACCCAGATAGAGCTCAAGCAAGTGGTCTCGGTAGTCATGATGTCGATACCGTTACGGAAGTCGATAGGCAACTCCTTAACGCCAGGACCAGCAAATTCGAGAACTTTGTTCTTCACGAAACCGCTCTCAAAAGTGGCTTTTACCAAAGAAATGGCAACATCGTGAGGACCAACACCCTTGCGGGGCTTGCCCTCCAACCATACGAGCACTACCTCGGGAGCATTGATGTCCCAAGTGTTCTTGAGGAGCTGCTTAACGAGCTCGCCACCACCTTCGCCAACGCCCATGTTACCGAGCGAGCCATAGCGGGTGTGACTGTCGCTACCCAGAATCATGTTGCCGCACTTAACCATTGCCTCACGGGCATACTGGTGGATAACGGCTTGGTTAGCGGGAACGTAGATGCCACCATACTTCTTGGCGGCCGAAAGACCGAATACATGGTCGTCTTCGTTGATTGTGCCACCAACGGCGCAAAGCGAGTTGTGGCAGTTGGTCATTGCGTAGGGCAATGGGAACTTGTCGAGACCGCTGGCGCGAGCAGTTTGGATAATGCCCACGTAGGTGATGTCGTGCGACATCATAGCGTCGAAGCGAATTCTCATCTTCTTGCCCTTGCTGCCATCCACGTCATGTGAACGCAGAATGCCGTAGGTGATAGTGTTTTCGCGTGCCTCATCGGGTGTAGGCAGGCCAGTTGCGTCGGTGCGGATTTCGGCACCGTCAATCAAGTAAACTCCATGTTTGATTAATTCTACCATAGTGAATTTAGAAAATTTAATTAGTTATAACTATTAAAAAAATTATTGTTCTTTTTTAAAGAATGTGCTTAGAAAGAGAGTGAGCGACAACATGTCGGCAGCACCGCCTGGCGAGATATTCTCATCAATGAAACGGCGGTTCATTTGCTCCAGACCATCTATGCTGAAGTTCTCGAGCAGATGACGTGCATCGCGTTTCACTTGCTGCGCTTTCTCATAGCCAACGCGGTGAATGACATTTGTGTCGTCAAGTTCACTCATTATTAATAACAATGTCTTGTGTTTTGCCATATCTTCTTCCTTATGGTCGCAGTAGAAAGGCAACCAGCTGGATAGGAGAGGGGCATAGCCGTTGCGTGCTAAATCTAGAGCACTCGTTACTCTATGTTGCTTGCGGATGCTTGCCCCATGAGTGTTGTTGCCACCAGGCATTAAACTGGCCATACCCGCGACGGTGGCACTCCAGTGGTCAACAAAATCTTGTCCTACACCCAATCCCAGAACATTACAGGCTGTGACTACTGCCAATCCCATTGAGAACAAAGCCCCACGATGAGTGTTTATTCCACCGGTGGTTTCCAACATGGCATTCTCTGCTTCAATGCCTGTTTGCTGCAATTCCTTTGGGTTTAGTGATAAGTTGTTGAACCCCATAAGAGCCAGGCGAACGAAAAATGGTCTTAATGCACCTATGCTTTGATGCATTATGTTGTAGTCCATGTCGAGATGAGCTCCATTGTCATGATTATCGACAAGTCCAGGTTTTGGAGTAAGATTAAGTTCTTGCTCAAGAGTGTCGCAGGCTGTCCAAGCTACCAAATAAGGCAAAGTGGTGGGAGGAACAAGTGCTGCAGCTTCTGGCAACTCACCTTTGCAGAGCAGCTGTCGCACAACACTGCCACTGATGGCAACATCATCTTGCTCTTTACGTGGAATCTCTACTACATCAATACCACGTGATGGCAACATCTCTTTCATCACCTTGTTGTATTGACGAGTAAGCTCATCGGTAGGCTCTGTGCCTACAAAGCGAACTGTCACGTCAAGTGCAGGAGCGATGTGACGAGCCATGACATCCAGGTCAAGTTCGATTTGTGCCGTTGCGGCGTCATCGAGTTTCTTGATGAAGTAGGAAGGGAATGTAGCTGCCGAGATGCTGTAGCTGCTGCCTTGGCACACGGTCACATTGTTAAAATGACGACATCCGTCCTTAACCATTGAATATCGTTCGCTGGAAGTAAATGCCGACTTGTCTTCCTTTACAACTATCACGTAGAGATTATCAACCTGTTTTGCGGCTTGTTCCACGAGATACTGATGTCCGAGGGTGAACGGGTTGGCGTTCATCACAATCAAGCCATTCTTGCCTGATTTCTTTAGAAAATTCAAGTACTTGACATAGCTTGATATACCATCAAGGCCATTTTCCAGGAACAGTGCCTTGCCACTCTCGCCAATAGTCTTAAAGCCCATACTATGGAAAATATCGGCATTGCCAGGTTTCGTGAAAACCTTAACATTGTTATGCCCCAAGCTCGCCATCTGCGAAATCAGGTGCGAAATCAGTTGCTGGCTCATTCCAGTGCCACGTAGCGAGTCGTCAACGGCGATGCACTTTATGATATCGTCTTTGAAGCCGCCTCCAGCAAGCATCTTATAGCTCTCACGGTCAACAACAGCGGCATAGTAATCCATATCGTCAAGGCGCAAATCGCTCTTGGCGAGGAATTCCTCGACCATAGTGCGGTTGCGCTTCAGCGATAAGGGCATTTCTACTATGTCATAATTGTTGAACATAGGCATCAACCATTTGTTGGATTTGGGTGTTCAGCTCTTGTGGAGTGTGGGTGCGATTGCGCATGCAATAGCGAGCCTCATTGTCGCACATCAGGCAACGGCGAGGACTAGAGCCCACAGTCTCGCGCTTCACAGGCACTCCGTCATTGTCGAAAATATCGATATCGAAGAGCCTTCCTAGCGGGTTATTGTCTTCAATGTCGCAAGCTATTATCTTTGCCTCACGCTGCGAAAGACTGGTAAGAAGATAAGCCTCATAGCCAGTCTCAAGGTCGCGTGTGATGACATCAACAATTGTGCCCTCAAAACGGTTGAGCAAGGCGTTAATCGCTGCTTGTGAGACAATTAAAGAAGAAAGATTACGCTTGATGTTTCCTGGCATTATCACCGTGAGGCATACGAGAGTACTGTTGGGGTAATTCTCCCTCAACTTTTGTTGCATTTCAACTCTGCGGTCACGGCTTGCCAGCAACTTGTCAAGCGTAATCTCCATTATTTAGGTTTCAAGAATTTTAGTCCTTAATGTTCTTGATAACATCCATTACCGAGCCGTCGCGGTTCATCACGATGCCAACAACCTTGTCGCCGAAGGGCAGGGGTGCGGCTTCGCCAATGATGCTCTTGGCCTTGTCGCGCAGGTAGGTGATATCAACGATTTCGATACCAGCAGCCTGCAGACGCTCTTTGAGCTCAGGACGACGTGGGTTAACAGCGATACCAAACTCAGTAACCACAACATCGACAGTCGAACCTGGGGTGATGAGAGTGGTAACCTCGTCAACAATACATGGGATGCGGCCACGAAGCAATGGGCAAACGATAACCGAAAGTGCCGAGTCGGCAGCTGTATCGGGGTGTCCACCAATTGCGCCACGGATAATACCATCGCTACCCACGAGAACATTCACGTTGAAGTTAACGTCAACCTCAAGAGCCGAGAGGATAACAACATCAAGGAAGTGGGTTGCCGAACCTGGCTCAAGCATTGCGGCATATTCGTTGGCCGAAACGCTCTTGTGCATTGGGTCGTTCATCAGTGACTCGGCAGCAACCTTGTCAAACGACTGCACGTCAATAAGACGGTCGATAAGGCCTTCCTGATGCAGTTTCACCATGTGGCTGGTGATGCCACCCAGAGCAAATTGAGCCTTAATGCCCTTGTCAATCATTGCCTGGCGCAGATATTTGGTCACAGCGAGTGAAGCACCGCCCGAACCGGTCTGCAATGAGAATCCGTTCTCGAAATATCCACTGTTGATAACAACCTTAGCTGCCTTCTTGGCGAGGAGGATATCGCGTGGGTTCTTAGTGTCGCGGATAGCGCCCGAAGAAATCTTGCTCGAGTCGCCCACCGAGTCAACAACCACTACAAAGTCAACATCGGCCTCGCTGATAGCGTTGAGCTGGTTAGGATAGTCAACCAAGTCATCGGTGAGGATAATTGTGGTATCGGCATATTTAGCGTCGGGGAGTGCATATCCCAGCGAGCCGCAGATGCTCTTAGCATTCTCGCTCATCGAGAAACCAGCTGCGTTGCCCAGAGGGTCGGAAGAAGAAGCGCCAAGGAATGCAACATCGATATGAAGCTCACCAGTGGCGATGGCATAGCCGCGAGAGCCGTGAGAACGGAACACTACTGGCTCGTCCATCAAACCGTGCGACACCTCAGTAGCAAGGTCACCACGAAGTCCTGATGTCGAGATTTTGGTGATAACGCCGTTCTTGATGTGCTCAATAAGTGGTTTGTGAACGTCGATAAGGCTTGAAGATGCCAGATGCAAGTTCTTGTAACCCATCTCGGCGAGTTTGTCAACTACCATGTTCACCACCTTGTCGCCACCACGGAAATGATGGTGGAACGAGATTGTCATGCCGTCCTTGAGACCACTTTTCTTAATAGCGTCCTCAAGAGTTACCACTTTCCCGTTTTGACGCTGCAAGTCGTGACGTGGAGTGCTGTTCTTAACGAGGTTGTCTTTGAAAACATCCTTACCCATTTTCTGTGCGGCAGCTGCGATGAGATCTGCTCTGTCTTTTATGCTGTTCATTGTATGTCCTCCTTTGTTAAAATGCCTGAAGCGATAGCCAGGTCGATTGTAC
>JAFZUL010000142.1 GCA_017618355.1 Muribaculaceae bacterium | reverse complement strand
CCCTTTATACAAATGCAATTCATCAATAATTACCAGTGAAATATTTCTGATAAACGATTTCTTAACCTCAGTATTGGGGTCATTTGAATCCAATCTTAATAAATAGGAATGAATAGTGTCAGGAGTCATCGCAATGACTTGCTTATTTCTCAATATATCAACACGCTGTTGCATTGCTACATCGCCATCAATTTGGCCTATATCTAATCCAGTTCTTTCCCATCTCTCTTTTTGCTGAGCGTTAAGTGCCTTCATGGGATAGACGACTAAAATTTTTGAATTGGGATTCTTATGTAATTTCTCAAGAGCCGAAAGAAAGAATATCTCGCTTTTTCCTGAACTCGTTGAAGTTGTTACACATACATTTCTCCCCTCTTTTGCTTCTTTAACTGCAGCATATTGGTGGGTCCAAAGTTTATCAATCTGTCTTCCTCTAAGATAACAATTTGAATATTCACTAAGCCCTAAGTCATCAAAGGCTATTCTACGCTCAGGTATTTCTTCTTCAACTTTTGTTTCACAGATATGAAATCCGTTTTCTCTAATTATTCTTTGTATATCCATAATTAATATGTATTACAGTATTTGTCTAAATATATATGCTATTTTCAACTTTTATATAGTCTAAAAATATCGACCTATTATGTCGGAAATTGCATCGCTGTTAGGTTTATTGTCACAAAGCAAGGTATTGTATTGCTAATAAAGATTGCAAATATACTAAATATTTCTCCCCAAAAAAGAATTTTGTCTAGTTTTTTTTATAGCGAGACTCTTATCATGTTCTTCAAGCCTTTGTCAATAAACGACAGTTCCCCGTTGTCTATTGAATAATAAAGTTTTTTCATAAGTCGTTTGTCACATCTCATTTGCGATTTTTACAACGTCTTGGAAGTCGTAGGGGATCCATACCAGTTCTTTCACGGCGCCGAGTAGATAGGTTTTGTTGAGTTTGGTGAGGGCCATCCTCATCCGCTGTTTCGGGTCGGCGGCGAGGAAAGTCAGCCAATCTTCCTTGCCGAGGCACAAGATGTCGCATGTGGGACTCACCGCCTTGTGAAAGATGCACCTCACGATAATTGTCATTACTTCTTTTTCTGTTACCATGCTTTTTAAATATAATAAAGAAACTTATATGTTATTCCCTTTGTTGCCGTTATCCTCGGCATTAAGAATCTCAAGCACTTCTTTGAGCGAATAGGCCCGATAGCGGCGTTTGGCTGCGTTGTAGCGGATGTTGATGCCCATGAACGGCTTCCAGAATTTATAAAACGGCCTCACCGAGATGATGTGGGTGCCGCCATGCATGTCAACGCACGAACAGTGGTTCATTCCACTGAGTGGACTACCGGCTAGTTTAAAAATGAGCGAACGGCCACTGTCATCAGTTACCATAGCTTGTGGGCACTCGAGCCACCACTCAAGATACACTCCCACTGTCGGGTTCCTGAATCCACTCGTGCCAGTATAGGCGAGTCCGCTCTGCACTGTCACAGGAGTGAGGAACATGCGGCTGTCGCTGAGTATGCGCTCACGATGCGCCAGCAAGTAAAACGCATTGTCAGTAAAGAGTTTACATAATCGCGTCTCATCTTCTTTGTCGTTGGCAATATCAGCCTCACCATCTTTCTCATAACAAGGCAGCACCGTGCCGTCAAGCAGCTGAATCATACCCTCAGGATGCTCCACACGATATTCACTGCCGTCAATTTTATCTCCTGTTGAATTAATGTAATAGCCCATTTTAAGTATTAACTAAGTTAGCTAGCTGAGCTTGCTAGTTCGCCGCAAGCTAGTTTAGACTTATAAACCAGCGAGCGACAAAACTAGCGAGTCCAGCAAACGTTTTAGAACCCCACTCGGCGCATTTTGGTGTTGGAGTCTTGTATCAGCTCGTTGTCGCAGAAGCCGAAGAGTGCCTCCATTCTGTCGCCCTCCTTGTCGCCGTAGAGGATATTGTTGATGGAGAACTTTCGTGCCACATTCTCGATTTGCCCGCCACTGAAGTCGTAGTTGCTCGCCAGTTGCTCCACCTCGTCGTTGGTGAGCTCGGGTATCATTGTGTGCCAAATGTGCTCTCGCGCCTCTGCGTCGGGTCTCCCAAACTTGATTTTGTAGAGGAATCGGCGCTCAAACGCTGCGTCGAGGTTCTCGGTGAGATTGGTGGTGGCAATCAAAATCCCCTCGAGGTTCTCCATTTCTTGCAAGATGATGTTCTGCATAGTGTTGAGCATTTGGTCCACGGCGTGACTGACTTTGGTCAATCGCTTGCCAAAGATGGAATCGGCCTCATTGAACAGCAGAATGGGTGCCACCTTCGAACGCTTGACTAGGTCGCGGTACTTGTCGAATACCGCCTTGGTGTTCTTCTCGCTCTCCCCTACCCACTTGTCCTTGAGGTTGGGCACGTCCACGAGCATAATGTCGCGCCCCGTGAGTCGTGCGAGCTGATTCACCGTCTCGGTCTTGCCAGTGCCTGGTCCGCCATAAAACAAGCACGTGAAAGCGCTGCGGAAGTTTTTCTGCTGCATACGCTCGAGAATGCCCTTGTAGTTCTCTTGCTCGAAGAACTTGCTCAAATCACCCACTTGCTTGGCCACCTCGCTGTCATAGTACAGCTCTTTGGGCTTTATTGTCGTGCAAGGAATCACGTCGCTAAACACCTCATTGCCATTGCCAATCTCAACCTCTTTGAGCAGACTTTCACGAGCAGTCTTGGAAAGAGCTATCACCTTGGTATTGACAATGCCATTGTTGTTGCCAAACTCCACCAACCCCTTGATCATTAACTCGTGATTGCCATTGCGAAACTCCCGCTTCCACTGATTGAATTGTGAGAAGTTTGCGGCGCAAATCCACAACACGCTGAGTTTCACCTCCTCGCGGTCTTCGCTCAAAAGCGCGTCGCACAAGGCGAGCAGCAAGAGCTGACTAGAAACAGTGAGCTTCATTTTTTTGAGCTCCTTCACGAGAACGCATTTCTTGTTGTCGTCAAGCAGATACTGTATCTCCTCGGCAAGTTCCTCATTGTCGATATCGTGGTCAAAAGCTTTACAAAAGTACTTGTGGCAATATGAGAGCAACTCTCCCGAATCAAGACCAGTAGTACACTCGTGCTTGAAATCCTTGTTGCGAGAAAGCCGAATGAGTGCCTTGGTGGGTACCGAGAAGCAGATTCCTCTAAAGTTGTCCTCAATCTTAATAAGGTGTAGTCGCTCGAGTTTCTTGAACTCCGAGAGTAGCGACAACGCTTGCGCTGTGGTAATCGACAGCCTTTCGCTCAATTTGGAAATCGACACGTCCTCGCCTTGATTCACACACACCGACAGCAACACAGCTTGCAGCTCACTGATTCCAATTCGCTTCGACAAGTACTCCAATTCGGGTTTTGCGCCCTTGAACTCCTTCTTGTCAAGTCCACTGTCCTCGGCCACCATATCCACGCGCTCAATGGCTTGCAGCAATGACGTGGGCGCTGGACTGAAACCAGTGATTCGCAGTTTCTCCTCGCTCTCCTTGTCGACATTCAACACTTCCATTTCAGTTACATTCTTCTCTACTGTCTTAATGTCTTCCTCTTTGTTGTTCTTCTTCTCTTTTCTCATTCTTGTAAATTTTTAATAACCAATAAATCAACTCCTTAATCACAAAACATTTTCATTAAACTCGGAGTGGTCTCCTAGGGTGGCAAAGCACCACCCTAGGCAATTGCACCGCTCAATAAGGATAGTTTCCTAAGAAACCGTAACGCTCAACCCGTGTGCTTTATGCTACTTCCCCTTGAGATTGGAGTGGCACAAAGTTCTTCAGTGCAAGGAAGTTATCCCTAATAAATTCAGCACTCTCGTCGTTGAGTTTGTACACCTCCACCATATAGTGATGTGGGTCACACACCTTCATTTTCTCAAAGTCGAACTTCGACAGAAAACTGCAAAAGCGAAGAAAATGAACTTGCGAGTCGGTAATGAACCTACAAGTGGTAAGACCTTGCTCATTGCTGACGAAAACCTCTTCCTCGGTGTCATTGACAAAATCGTAACTCAACCTATTCTTCCTCTCGTCTTCCTTCTCCTCGTGAATGTCGTCGCCAATGCGGTCAAAAATGTCTTCACAGTTTTCTTCGTCTTCAATAGTACCAGCACCACAATTTGAAATGACACAAAGGTCGTAATCACTGTTTGAATAATCCTCGAAAAAGTTTAATTTTCTCATAACATACAATGTTTTAAATGTTTATATTATTATTTTATAATGACAGTGATAGTTACCCCGAGAACCTTGCATAAAATGTGCAATATCCTCGCTGTCAAGGGTTTAAATATGGAACTAACCGTTACTTGGTTAGTGTAAGAACTGCTCTCACGGCATTTGCAAGAGATAACAAACTGCAAGTCAAAGACGTAGTGACTTCAACCTCTTCTCGTGGGACATGCCCAACAATACTCGTTTTCAATAAATCTAATAATACCATATTTGCCTTTTGATAACTTTTTGAATGATAATTAATTAATGAATTAATTTCAAACCTCGTCAATTTCCCACCGTGGCAACACCTTCGCTCGATGCAAAGCCGCAACTATCATTTGGCATTGTGATAGTCAACACGTGCTTGTCAAAACACGTGCTTATTGCTCGGTTGGACCAGTACTTAAACTGTCTCTTAACGATTTGCGTGTTTCTCAACCCCGAAAGGTTTGAAAAACCAAGAACACAACAAGTGTGTGAATTGCTTCTATCGATAGTTAGTTCAATCATGCAATACCAAGTTACAAATAATATCTGAAATAACCAAAAATATTAACTTAATAAATGTAAACGATATGCATTTTTTCATACACCTTATTTATAACTATTGATTGAACCTGTTTTCAATAATTCTCAATGATCTCATATAAATAATGCAAATTACGTAAATTTTACGCAAAAATGCAAGTTTTTTTAGTTAAATCAATTTAAAACCCAGAAAAATTCTTTTCAGAGCACAGATTTTTATCTCTCACCTCCCCACCATTCCCTCACGCAGAGAATAGACACAAGAACAAAAGCTTTCATAAGAACATAATTTTTCATGCTGCCCTCAGATGGCGGGTTTGTGTTTCTTATGTTCTTATGTCCAAAAAAGGTATTGTTGCAAAACATCAGAACAATCAGATTAATCCGTAGTTTATATCTTGAAAGGCTCTCGGATAGCCTCACCATCTTCTTCGCCACTCCTGTCGGAGTGAAAATTGGAGCACTGCGTGCTAAAATTATAATTGCGCCCAAAGGCGCAAAAATTATTTTAATTAAAATTTTAGTGCGAAGCACATTTATAATTTTAGAGCCGAAGGCTCTTTAATTTCCATTCACGCCAGTGAATGGCCTCAACACCCCTCCCCTACTCTACTTAATTGTTTAACAGATTGTTATATAGTGTTGTAATCTTGTTATAGAATGTTTCATAATTGAGTTTGGAGTCGAAATCTTGCTTGGCTTGAGCGCCTAGTTTTGTTCTGAACTCCTTGTCGTTGCACAGCAGCTTGATGGCCTCGGTGAGCTGCTCGGGGTTGTTGGGTTTCACCAGCAATCCGTTCTCACGGTCAACTATATACTCGGGTTGAGCTCCGTTGTTGGTGGTTATAATTGGTTTGCCGTGCTTCATATACTCAAGGTTGCTGATGCCCTGCACCTCGGCAACTGATGATGGCTGCACACCAAAGTCGCACTGCTTGAGATAATCATGTATATTACGTTGAAAACCAAGTAGTTTTACGTTTGAAACTAGTTTATTCTCAACGATAAAACTCTTTATGAGCGACATGGCTTTAGGCTGTCCCTCGCCAAGCAGCACCAGTTTATAGGAATCTCTATCAATATCGGTCAAAGCCTTTAAAAGCACGTCAACACCCTTGTCCTTGCACAAGCGGCTATGGAACATGATTAATGCCTGGTCATCGCGCATTTTCAGTTCGTTCCTCAAATTGGGCACATGGGCATGAGCGCTGGTGTCGGTATTGAGCACGCTCTCGGGGATGACCAGCGTCTGCTGCTTCTTTACGCGTGGCGCATGCATGGTAAAGTAGTCATAGGCAAACTGTGACACAAACACATACTGATCGATGCTGCGATAAATCTTCTTTGATACATAGTTAAAGGTGGGTCGCTTTAGACCATGAGGTGTGAACACGACCTTTGTGTTAGGGTTATCGCTAATAATGCGCGCCATCACCGCAGTTAGCGCATCGCGATAGGTGTGCACATGCACAATGTTCTTGCCTTTCTTGAGCATACGAGCGAGTCTAACCGGACTATCGAAATCCCTGATGCCCTTGAGCGGCAAGATAGAGACAGGAATGTCCATCTTCTGAAACTGCTCGATGATGTCATCGTGCTTGGCACTCACAACCTCAACATAGAAATTTGGGTCGTGACGCATGTGAGCCACTAGGTCGCTAGCATATCGCTCCGCCCCACCCCATGTCTTGTTTGAAACTATGTGGAAAACATTAATCATGATAATGCGTTTTATAAGTCTGAGAGAAATCCTACTCCCCTATTTTAAATTTTTCACGAAGATAGAGGTTTTTTCTCAATTGAAAAAATGAAAACCAATTTTTTTGAAAATCTTACCAAAAATAAGCGGTCAAGAGCCGTATATTTACCCGAGATTTAAAGAATAAACGGAAAAATAAAGACTAAAATGCGATAAATAACGCCATTTTTAAGCGGAATAGGCTGGCAAACAATTATTTACAAAGAATTGTTGTGCATTTCAGAAAAAAGATCAGAAAAATGGAAAAACCCACTACTCCCCTATCAAATCTCTATCAATGGCCAAAATCACTCGTCGCCGGTGCTTGCCAACGTCTCTAAGACGATTTTTGCCTTTGCGGCTCCAATGACCATTGCAACTTCATCCAAGTTTGCCTCCTTGATACGTTTCACGCTCTTGAAATGCTTGAGCAATGCCATGCGTGTCTTTGGACCAATTCCCTTGATGTCGTCGAGCGCACTGCGCACCTGCGACTTGCTTCGCTTGTTGCGATGATGGGTGATGCCAAAGCGATGCGCCTCGTCACGCATTCGTTGGATTACTCTTAGCGTCTCGCTGTTCTTGTCGATGTAAAGCGGCACCGAGTCGCCCGGAAAATATATCTCATCGAGCCGTTTTGCGATACCAATGGTGGCTATTGTGCCTCTTAAACCCAACTCATCGAGAATCTTAACAGCGGCATTTAGTTGGCCTTTTCCACCATCCACAACCAGCAACTGCGGCAACTCTGCGCCCTCGTTTAGCAACCTCGAGTAGCGCCGTCCTATAACCTCACGCATCTGCGCATAGTCGTCCATGCCATCGGCTGTCTTGATATTGAAATGGCGATATTCCTTCTTTGATGGTTTGGCATTTCTAAACACGACGCACGACGCCACGGCATTAGTTCCCGAAATGCTGCTGTTGTCGAAGCACTCTATGTGCCACGGCAGTTCATTCAGATGCAGGTCTTTCATCATGGTAGTTAGTGTGCGTGTTACACGCTGCTCAGGATTAAGTTTTTCTATCATCTTCTGTTTCTCGGTGCGATACTGCTCGGCATTCTTGAGCGAGATAGCCACAAGTTTGCGCTTGTCGCCACGCTGTGGCACCACATAATCAATGCCATCAATCTCGAAATCTGGAACAACATTGACTAAAATTTCCTTCACCTTGTCGTGCTTATAGGTGTCACTGAACCGATCCCGCATATCGCGAACGGCAGTTGAGAGAATCTCCTCGGCGGTCTCGTCCGATCCCGAATCCTGGAATTTATACTCGACAGTCATACTCTGCACAATCGCTCCGTTGCGCACATGCATAAAATTGACGTAGGCAGCCCCTTCGTCACGCACAATCGAGAATACATCCACATTGTGGATCGTTGGGTTTACAATCACCGATTTAGCACGATAATTCTCAAGCAACAGGTACTTGCGTTTAAGAATTTCGGCTTCCTCAAACTTCAATTCCTCGGCTCTTGCCATCATTTCCTGCATCAAGAAATCGCTCACTTGCTTGGTGTCGCCATTGAGGATTTTGGTGATATTTTCGATATATCCCGAATATGTTTCATGTGAAACAAATCCCTGGCAACATCCCTCGCAATTCTTTATATGGTATTGCAGACAGAGTTTATATTTGCGGTTTTCCACATTTTCCTGAGTCAAAGGATGACGACAGGTGCGGATAGGGTAGAGCTGTTTGAGCGTATCAACGAGTGTGTGTGCTACCTCAGCTTTAGGGTAAGGACCGAAGTATTTCGCACCCTTTGTGTGCTTCTCACGGGTGAGAAAGACACGGGGAAAAAGCTCTTTTGTGACGCAAATCCACGGGTAAGACTTGTCGTCCTTGAGCAGCACGTTATAGCGCGGCTGGTATTCTTTAATAAGGTTTGCCTCGAGGTCAAGAGCTTCCTCCTCGCTGTTGACAACGATATATTTCATATCCCAGATGTTACGCACCAGCAGATTGGTGCGCATCACAGGATGCACGCGGTTGAAATAGGAGCTGACTCGCCGCTTCAGGTTCTTCGCCTTGCCCACATAAATAACCGTGCCTTCCTTGTTCAGGTATTGATACACACCTGGACTGGAAGGCAACAGCGATATTTTCATCTTCAACTCGTCGCGCAAAGTTTCGTTATTCGTTTATCGTTATTCGTTTATCGTTTATCGAAGACAGTAGAGAGATTAATGGCACTTCATTCTCTAATCCCTAATCGCGCGAAGCGCAACTAAAAATGCGATTAAGCGAGAGCCGCGTCAAGCTAGCTTGAACATTGCCGAGCGTGAGCATTTTATCCAATCATTAATCAGCGCGCAACGCTCAGCATTATGCATTAATTTACTCTCCCTCGAAGTCGAAGAGTGAGGTCACTTCCACATCGGGGAATAACTCACGGCCTTTGAGGTCCACAAGTTCGCAGATGAAGTTGATATAAACTTTCTTGGGATTCATTGTCCTCACCAAGTCGAGGGCAGCAGCCATTGTGCCACCAGTAGCAAGCAGGTCGTCGTGCATAAGTACCACGTCATTCTCGCCAATGGCATCCTCGTGAATCTCGATAGTGTCCTCGCCATACTCCTTGGTGTAGGTTTTCTTAATGGTCTTTGCAGGGAGTTTGCCAGGCTTGCGCAGAGGCACGAATCCCGCGCCCAGTCTCTCAGCAAGGATAGCGCCGAAGATGAAACCACGCGCCTCGATGCCCACAACCTTGGTGATGCCTTTGTCTTTATAGAGTTCGGACAACGCGTCGCACATGATGCCAAGCGCCTCAGGGTCCTTGAACGCTGTTGTGAGGTCTTTAAATTGGATGCCTTTCACGGGAAAGTCGGGAATGTTCCTTACTTTACTTTTCACTAATTCGATTTTCTCTTTTTCCATAATGGTGAAATATTTTGAGTTAAAATTTTTCATTTTTGAAGTAGGGGAGAGGTGGATTGTTTCACGTGAAACATTTGTATCATTTATCGCCCCATGAGAATAAGAAGGATATTTATGTCGCTTGGCGAGATGCCCGGGATGCGTGACGCTTGACCGATGGTCTCAGGGTCAATCTTCGCCAACTTTTGCCGTGCCTCGGTGGAGATTTGGAGGATGGTGGAGTAGTCAAACTTCCCCTTTATCCTAACCTGTTCGAGTCGACCTATCTTCTCTGCTATCATCTCCTCGCGCTGGATGTAACCGTGATACTTTATCTTTATCTCAGCAGCCTCCACAATCTCGTCGCGGCGGGCATCTTCGAGGGCTTCAATCTTATCACGAAGAGCAGGTATGAACTGCGCAAGTTGCTGAATGTCAAACTGTGGGCGTAGAAGTAGGTCATAGAGTTTATAGCCTTGTTTAAGTGGCTGTAAACCAGCTTCTTCCAATGCAGGATTTATAATCGATGCCTTTACTGAGAAGTCGCGGGCAAACTGCACTAAATCATCCACTTGAGTGCGTTTCGACATCATCAGATCGTAGCGCTCCTCTGTGGCGAGACCCAGCTCATAGCCACGTGGCGTGAGGCGCATATCGGCATCATCCTGACGCAGCAAGATGCGATGCTCGGCGCGCGAAGTGAACATGCGATAGGGTTCGTCAACTCCCTTTGTCACCAAGTCATCGATAAGCACCCCAATGTAGGCCTCATCGCGGCTGAGCACAAACGGTTCCTTGCCGTTAATGCTCTGATGGGCGTTGATACCCGCCACGAGTCCCTGTCCCGCGGCCTCCTCATAGCCTGTGGTGCCGTTGACCTGTCCTGCAAAGAATAAGTTCTTCACAAGTTTGGTCTCAAGCGTGTGGGTGAGTTGGCGAGGGTCGAAATAGTCATACTCTATGGCGTAGCCAGGACGATAAACCTGTGCGTTGCGTAGCGCCGGAATCTTGCTCAGAGCCTCAATTTGCACATCCAAGGGCATCGACGATGAGAAGCCGTTAAGATACATCTCCTGAGTTGTTTCGCCCTCGGGTTCTATAAAGAGTTGGTGCGAGTCTTTATCAGGGAAAGTAACCAATTTGGTCTCAATACTAGGACAATAGCGAGGTCCAACGCTTTGAATCTGACCGTTATAAAGTGGGGAGTAGGGGAGTCCTTCGTGAAGTACCTGATGCACCTCGTCGTTGGTATATACTATCCAGCAAGGGCGCTGTTTCAGTTCGCTGCGAATGCCTGGCATATAAGAGAAATGATGGAAGTCACTCTCGCCGTCTTGACGCTGTGCCTGAGTGTAGTCAATAGTGCGAGCATCAAGGCGAACGGGCGTGCCGGTCTTCATGCGGTTAGAGCTGAAACCCAGTTCCACAAGTTGTTCTGTGATGCCATGTGATGCTGGTTCCGACACTCTGCCACCCTCCACCTGCACGCTGCCCACATGCATCAGTCCATTAAGGAACGTGCCTGCAGTAAGAATAACAGCCTTGGCATTGAACGTAACGCCAAAAGCGGTCTTTACGCCTTTCACTGTACCGTCTTCAATGACTAAATTGGTGGCGCTGTCCTGCCACATAAATAGATTAGGAGTAGCGTCAAGGATTTTGCGCCAGTTCTCTATGAAACGCGTGCGGTCGCTCTGCGAACGAGGACTCCACATAGCTGGTCCCTTGCTGCGGTTGAGCATGCGGAACTGGATTGACGAACGGTCGGTGACGATGCCCATCTGGCCACCTAGTGCGTCAATCTCGCGCACTATTTGTCCCTTGGCGATGCCGCCAACGGCAGGATTGCAGCTCATCTGCGCCACCTTGTTCATGTCGATGGTGACGAGTAGAGTAGTGGAGCCTAACCGCGCAGCAGCGCAAGCCGCCTCGCAGCCGGCATGACCGGCACCTATCACTATAACATCGTAATCGTATCTCATTTCTCAAAAACATTTTCTGGCAACAGCGCTAAAGCCTCGTTCTCGTGCTGCTCCATTATCTCGCGCTCGCCAGGGCCTTTGTCATTTATTCCGCACAGGTGCAACACACCATGGATAATGACTCGCAGCAGTTCGCCATCGTAGTCCACGCCTAGTTGCTCAGCATTGCTGCGCACCGTGTCGAGCGAAATAACCATATCGCCTGCTATGCGATGACTGTTGCTGTAGTCGAAGGTAATAATATCGGTGTAATAGTCATGCTGAAGGAATTGCTTATTGGTGGCTAAGATATACTCATCGTCGCAGAACACGTAGGTGAGCGCACCCACTGCTCTGCCATGGTTGCGAGCCACAGCCTCGATCCAAGCGCTAATCTTCGCCTGGTCAATGCGAGGCATCTCAACCCCCTCAGTCATAAAGTTTACTTCCATATCTACACCTTTAACAAAAAACAAGATGCAAAGATAATAAATAGTTTTCAGTTTTTAGTTATCAGTTGTGAGTTTTTTCCAACATAAATCAGAAGTAAGAGTTCATATTCTATATATATACTCTTATATCTATGGATTCTGCAAGACCCTGAACGACGACTACATGGTAAATAAGATACTCACAAACTATCTCGTGAAAGGTCCGAACCTTGTGGAGTTTTTGCAGCTTGAAGACAGCCAGGCAAACGGCGGCTCCGTTTGCTACGCCATCATCAACGGCAAGCCATACATGCTTAACGCATTCTACAGTGGAGGTCCTGACCCATCACAGGGATTCTAAACCAATGTCAAACCATCAAAAACACAGTTTATGAGCAACGTAATCAACTTGAAGCGCATGACAGCGGACAAGAACCACTGGTACGTGGATCTCTCGCTGGAACCTGCAAAGATGCAGTTCAGAAAGACGCGTCTTTCTGACTAATCCCGCCGACGCTCGCCGATGGAGCTATATCGACAGCGACACAAAAGCAATGTATGAGAAGAAGGCGAAAGAGGCAAAGAAGCGCAAAAAGCGCAATTGAGAGTGGAGAGGTTAGAGTTTAGAGAGCCTCGCCTTTGGACTTGACACAAAGAAAAGCGGTTTATTTACAATGTTGTAAGCCAACCGCTTAGATTTTTGAAAGATGTGAGAGTTGTTAACCATCAACCCTATGTAACTCAAGATCACCAAAATTCAAGATTCCATTTTTAATTGAGATGTCAACGGTTTCAGTATTAATAATATCATAGTCCCACTGATATTTAACTGTCAGAGATTTTCCAGTCAATTCCCATTCTAATGGACACTCAACAGTTGGACGCGATTCTCTCGTATATGCATATTTACCAGTATGGTCAGCATTAAAAGTAAAAAAAAGAGTACGATCTCCATCCGGAGCACTCCAAGTTCCAATAATCTCTTGTTCCAAATTTTGTGGTTCATCTTTATCGTCGCCGCAGGAAGTGAGGACGAAAGGCAGAATGATTGCCATTAATAAGAGTATTTTCTTCATAATGTAGTGATCTTATTGATGAATACTAGTTTTTGCAAAGTAACTTAATAATTTTTATTCTTTTTCTTTATGATAAGTTTCTCTCCATCCACTAAGAGTAAGCACATCATCTTTAATAGAAATCGAATGCGTTTCTTCTTTAGAATCGTAATTCCTAATCAGTTTTAAAGTATTTCCTTCTAAGGACCAAGTATGAGATTCACGGACGTTTTGTGTGTCATTCTTATAACCATTTAAATACAACTGATGGTCTTCAGAAAAAATAGCAGTTTTTATATAATTATCTCCATCCTGTGTCCATGTGCTAACCCATTTGCCAATAAGTTGCTGTTCCAGAGATTTAGGCTCGTCTTTATCCTTGCTGCAGGAAATGAGGATTAATGGCAGTAAAATTGCCATTAACAAGAGTATTTTCTTCATAATGTTGTGATTTTATTGATTAATACTAGTTTTTGCAAAGGTACAACATAATTTGGTACAACAACAATTTTGTTGAAAAATATTGTCTTTTGTGGCGTGAACACATAGAAGTAGTTTTGCAAAGAGACTGACAACTGAAAACTACAAACTCCAATCAATCCTCCTGCTCGGAGGATTGATTGGAACCGCAAGATGTGAGAATCTGTGTGCTGATAATGATTACCTTTAGAGACCGCCACATATTTAGCCTCTCGCCACTCCGACACAGGGGCTTCGCTCTCGAGTCTTTGTGGCTGACAGACTGTAGAAAAACAACAAATAAAGCACTAAACTTACATGAAAAATAACTTTTTTGCCGCAAGTCTTTGTCATTTAAAAAAATTGCACTACCTTTGCACCGCTTTTCGAGCCCAGATGGCGGAATCGGTAGACGCGCTGGTCTCAAACACCAGTGGGGTAACACCCGTGCCGGTTCGACCCCGGCTCTGGGTACCAAGGCTTAAAAAGTAAAATCGCTTGTAAATCAATTTTGATTTGCGAGCGATTTTTTTCTGTACCTAGAGCCGAGACTGAACCACAAAAATTGCCTAATGGTCATTTTGGTTGGTAAAATCTTTGAAAATGCCAATCATTACTTACTTTTGAGGCAATTATAATCAATGTGCCTATTGTTTAGCGAGGCGTGCTTCTAGATTGTCTCTCATGTCTTTCATTAATCTAAATTGCTTGCTGTTCTGAAAGCGTGCTTGGTCGAATGCTGTATAGAAATTAATACCGTCCATCAGATTTTTGAAAGTTTTCTCTTTATGCTCTGCTTTCTCCTCATCGGTTTTCTTTTCGTTTTTTTGAAAACGCAGCAGCGCATAGAACAATCTATTTACTTTTTCCTTAAATCGCTGAATATTTGCCTTTCTAAGCCGCAATTTGCCGTTACGTTGCATCTCATATCCCAAGAACCCAATATACCGGTTGCTGTTTCCCTCGCCATCTCCCCACAGATATGTGCTATGTGACTTAATGTCCCAGAAATGGCTGTTAGTTGTCATTGGGTTTTCGGTATTTTTAGAGTCGGCGACAAACTCAAAATCATGGTAATATAAACCATGCTCAGTGAGCGATTGCGCATAGACTTTCATTAGTCTGTCGCATTCATCACGACTTGTGTGCATCATAATCATATCGTCGCAGTAGCGAATGAACAGGCGATTGGTATCTTCGTTTTGCACGATTACCTGATCCACATCATTGAGCACTACATTGGCTATAACTAGCGACAATGCACCTCCTTGCGGAACTCCCCTTTGTCGCCGTTCATTTTCAGGCAGAGCCATAATGTCATCTACCCATCCTAGTTTATAAATTTTTCTTTGGTGTATATCTCGCATTTGGCGGCGCACTTTGAAATACACATAAGGATTTGACTCGGCCTCTAACCAAGCGTTGTCATAGAAGTTATAACTGTCAAGATAAGCCTTTAGCACCTTCATAACTTGATTTTTGCCGTCATCATCAAGTCGCGTTTTGTCAAGGATGCGCTCAAAGCTTTCAATCACCACATTATGAGGGATGGTGTCATAGAATTTCTTTATGTCGCAGTCGGCAACATAAATGTCATTTAACCCTTGCTCCTTGCGGAAGTTTTCTATCAATTTAATGCCATCGTTGAAGTCGGTTGTATGGTGCTCTTTATCACAGAAGGAACGCGAATTTCTATAAGACAAAATGTTCTTATGCAGATGTTTGTCAATGAAGCGAGTTAAATATCTGCTTGTTACAGCAATAATTATTTTATCTTCCAGTTTATTGTAAACCGATAAAGGCCTGCAGGTAACTTCAAACGAACCATCGGGATTTTGACTCTTGCTTTTAAATATGGGAAGCAGTTGCGGCGACTCCAATGTGAGTTCGGGCTGCTTAAGTCGTTCTCTTATTCTGTTGATAAAAGCATCCAACTCTTGTAAATATACAGGAGTTTTCTCGCCTTTTCTGCTCCTATCGCGCTTAATGGTCACCAATAGTGCTTTCTCAGCATTCTTACTGGTATCCATTGCGCCATTTTTCAGTCTTATGCGCTTTGATGGCCTCACCCATGTGTAACGTGGCGGCATCATGCGGCTCAACATTTTGCGAGTAGATAAAATGTTTATATCGCAATCACGAATAAGTTTTTTGTTCTCTTTCTTTTCACTTCTATTGCGTCGACGGCATTTTGCCCGCTCCTTGACGAGCAACTTTGTCAACATTTCAGGTGTAGCAAACTCAAATAGTGATATCATAGAAAATAGCAGGCTGTTAATGATAAAAACAGAAATAATCTGAACCAAAGCAAACATGATGTTTAACATGCATCCCCGGCATGCCGGGGGAGGAGATAACATTTTAAGCCATCTATGGTTGAATCTGCATATTGTTTTCAAAAATCTCAGTCTTTGCCCATATTTTATAGACAAACACCGTAAACGCTTTTAGACATCCAGATTATTTCTGTTTTTTATGTATCCTTAATAATGTGGGTACAAAATTATATATTTCACTTTAAATAGCAAAACAACTTGACTACAATAATTAAAAATTAAATAATTCTTATCCACACTCCCTTGTTGATAACTGTGTTTATAAGCGTGGAAAACTTTATGAAAAAAAGTGGATGAAAAATTTGGATTTTGGTAACTGCTTTGGCTTATATGTCAGTTTTTATTTTCCAAATTTTTCGTCCACAATCTTTATATTTAGTTTTACACAATTTTTGCAGCGGTTTTGTTGATTATTTATTAAGAATTTTATTAACTTTGCACACTGTTAACAGCTTGTTAATAAACTTCACAATCTATTATAAATCAGTTTTTAAAGTTGTAAATAACCTATTAATAACTAATAATGAAACTATAATAACTCAAAAGTCAAGTATTTTTGAATAAAGTTTTTCACTCAATTAACAGACTATTACCACAATATCTATTTTTATATATAAAATTAAATTTTTTAAAAATAATATATTATGAATGTTGAAAAGGGTTATGTTGAGGCACGCATACCTAAGGGCATTGACCTCAAGGAAGAAATATTGAGACTCAAGAAAGAGAAAAACGCCGTGATCATGGCGCATTTCTATCAGCGAGACGAAATTCAGGATCTCGCCGACTACATTGGCGATAGTCTGGCATTGGCGCAATTGGCGCAGGATGTGGAGGCGCCAGTTATAGTGCTCTGCGGTGTGCACTTCATGGGCGAGACAGCAAAGATTCTATGTCCAGAGAAAACTGTCATTGTTCCCGATCTCAATGCTGGTTGCTCGTTGAGCGACAGCTGCCCAGCCGACGAATTTGAGGCGTTCATCAAGGAGCATCCTGGACACACTGTTATTAGCTATGCTAATACCAGTGCTGCGGTAAAGGCTCTTACCGATGTGATAGTGACCAGTGGCAACGCCAAGCAGATTGTTGACAGCTTCCCCGAGGACGAGAAACTAATTTTTGGTCCAGACCGTAACCTTGGCAACTATATAAACAGTATAACTGGCCGCAATATGATAGTGTGGGACGGCTACTGTGAGGTGCACGAGAAATTCTCTATTGAGAAGATTATAGAACTAAAGAAGGAGCATCCTGACGCTCAGGTGCTGGTACATCCTGAGTGCCCGAAGCCCATCCGACTGATTGCCGATAAGATTGGCTCAACTAAAGCCTTGCTCGACTACTCTGTCGCCAGCGAGTGTAACAAGTTCATTGTTGCCACCGAGAGTGGCATCATCTACGAGATGAAGAAACGCTGCCCCGACAAGGAATTCATTCCCGCTCCACCTGACGATGCTGGTTGTGCCTGCAACGAGTGTGCGTATATGAAGCTTATAACTCTTGAGAAACTCTACCTCTCGCTTAAATATCTCGCTCCCACTATCGAAGTAGATGAGGAAACTAGAGTAAAAGCCGTCCGCCCCATCGAGCGCATGCTAGAGATTTCCAACCGCTTGGGATTGATAAAGAAGTGAAAAGTTACGTTTATTGCGAAAGGCTACGGGTAGACGAGCTTGCTCTGGAATTGTCATCGCAACTTACAAAAACACCATCTATCATGAAAAAGACACTTTTATTATTAACTATACTAATAAACATTTCAACCATTATGGCACAGACTAATGTTTTAGATTTTACAGTAAAAGACCGCAAGGGCAACGACGTTGCTTTGAGTGAATACAAGGGCAAAGTGCTGCTAATAGTGAATACCGCCACAAAGTGTGGTTTCACGCCACAATATGAGGAACTTGAGACACTTTACAAAGCTTACAAAGATCTGGGTCTTGAAATTTTAGATTTCCCTTGCAACCAGTTCGGCAATCAGGCTCCTGGCAGTGAGGAGGAAATTCACAGCTTCTGCACCTTGAATTTTGGAACAGAATTTCCTCAATTCAAGAAAATAGAGGTCAATGGCGAGAACGAACATCCGCTGTTCACATTCCTCAAGAAAGAGAAAGGCTTTGAAGGCTTCAATCTTGAACATCCTATAGGCAAGATTCTCGACGATATGATGAAAAAAGCAGATCCCGACTATGCCAGCAAGCCTGATATTAAGTGGAATTTTACAAAGTTTCTTATTGATAAAGAAGGCAACGTAGTGGCACGCTACGAACCCACTCACGATATAAAGCTCATAGAGGAAGATATAAAGAAATTACTTTAAAAAGTCTCCACTCTTCCCTCTCTCCTCTTAACTAAGAACTATGAAATACTTTATAGTTGATGCTTTCACCACCCAGCCATTTGGTGGCAATCCTGCTGGCGTGGTGCTGATAGATAGTGATTTTCCGAGTGAAAAATTTATGCAGCAGGTGGCTGCTGAGTTCCGGTATTCTGAGACGGCATTTGTGCGGCGTGATGGTGATACTGAGTTTACTGTGCGCTATTTCACGCCGTGCGGAGAGGTGGACTTGTGTGGTCACGCCACGATAGCCACCTTTAGCACATTGTATAAGTTAGGAATAATCGCCGACGGAACTTTGTGCACCAATCACACTCTAGCTGGTAATTTGCAGGTGAGAGTAGGGAATATGATAATGATGCAGATGGCTGATCCACAAATTATTGACACTGTTGTTGATGTTGAGCGCTTGCACAGTATTATGGGAGTTAGAAATTCGCATAACACTTTGCCTGTGCAAGTGGTGAGCACTGGTCTTCCCGACATTATTATGCCTGTTGATAATGTTGATGAGTTGAATGCTCTAAAACCCGAAATGACCGCTCTCGCGCAACTAAGCGAAGAACTTGAGGTGACGGGTGTTCATGCTTTTACGCTTAGCGATGACGGCTATACGGCTCATGTGCGAAATTTTGGTCCTCTTTACGGCATTCCTGAAGAAAGCGCTACAGGCACCGCCAACGGTGCATTGACTCATTATCTGCATCACAATGGTTTTATATTTTGTCCTGCCGAATGCCGTTTCTTGCAAGGTGAAGTTATGAAGCGACCATCTGTGGTGACAACTTCTCTGTTTGATAACGGTACGATATGGGTAGGTGGCGAAAGCACAATAATAGCCATAGGAGAAATTATTTGTGATTGACTATTATACTCAACTATTTAACGTGAGTTTGATGAAATTATTTCTTGATAATCATTGCGTTAGCAACTCCCCCTCTAAGATAGAGGGGGTAAGGGGGAGTATGATAGACACAAGGAACTACAATTTTGCAATTCTCATACCCCTCAGTCACTCCGTGCCAGCTCCCCTATCTTAGGGGAGCAGCTGATACACAGCAAATTATTT
>JAFZUL010000141.1 GCA_017618355.1 Muribaculaceae bacterium | reverse complement strand
TTGTATAGCACCTCCATGATGGCGAGGTTCACATCGTTACCAATAAGGTCGGCGAGTGCCAATGGGCCCATTGGGTGGTTAGCACCAAGCATCATGCACTTGTCGATATCCTCAGCGCTAGCGATGCCGTCGGCGAGGATGCCTACTGCCTCGTTAATCATTGGGATGAGAATGCGGTTAACAACAAAGCCAGGAGCCTCGTTTACGGGCACTGGAGTCTTGCCAATCTCGGTGGTGAGGTCGATGATACATTTTGCAGTCTCGTCGCTGGTAAGCTGACCCTTGATAACCTCAACGAGCGCCATGCGGTCGGCTGGGTTGAAGAAGTGGCAGCCAATGAACTGTGCGGGGCGGCTTGTGCATGCAGCAATCTCGGTGATTGACAGCGACGACGAGTTAGTGGCGAAGATAGTCTCGGGCTTGCAGATTTTGTCAAGCTCCATAAACACGTCCTTCTTCAACTGCATGTTCTCAACAGCAGCCTCGATTACGAGGTCGGCGTCGGCAAATGTAGCGTAGTCGGTAGTTGTGGTGATGTTTGCCAAGATTGCATCCATCTTCTCTTGAGTGATTTTACCCTTCTCCACGAGTTTGTTGTAACCCTTAGAGATTGAAGCCATAGCCTTCTCAAGGCTGGCGTCGGTACGGCTCTTCATGACAACAGGCATCTTGGCAGCAAACGCCTTGACGATACCCTTAGCCATTGTTCCGGTTCCAATTACACAAATTTTCATAGTGTTTTGTTATTTAATGATTATTGAATTTATTTTCCTTCAAAATTGGCAGGACGTTTATTCAGGAATGCATCCATACCCTCTTTCTGGTCGGCAGTGGCGAAGCATTTGCCGAAGAGTTTACTCTCAAGCTCTAATGCTTCAGGAGCGTTGAGGTCGTAGTTCTCATTAATGCTCAGCTTTGCCAGACAGATTGCCACAGGAGCGCAGGCAAGCATCTTCTTTGCCATCTCAACGGCTGCTGGCATAAGCTCTTCGGGCTCATGGATAGAGTTCACCAGACCTATGCGCAACGCCTCGTCAGAACGGATTATCTTGCCAGTGTAAATCATCTCCTTGGCATAGCCCTGACCTATGAGTTTAGGCAGACGATATGTACCTGAGAATCCTGGAATAATGCCCAAGCCAACCTCGGGTTGTCCAAATTTAGCCTTTACTGAAGCGATGCGGATGTCGCAGGCCATAGCAAGCTCGCAGCCGCCACCCAATGCAAAGCCGTTGATAGCGGCAATCACGGGAATTGGCAAAACTTCAATCTTGCGGAACACCGCAGCACCAAGTTTGCCAAATTCATAACCCTCTTGCTCATCGAGATGCGCCATCTCGCTGATGTCGGCACCTGCAACAAACGACTTCTCGCCATCGCCAGTGATAATGAGCACGCGAGTGGCAGGATCTACGTTGTCAACGAAGTTGTCAAGTTCCGTCAATATTGTGGAGTTGAGCGCGTTGAGCGATTTTGGCGCCGAGATTTTCAGGATGGTGATGCCACCATCAATTTTCTCAATCTTCAGGAAATTGTAATCCATAACTGCAGTGGATTATACATCCATTGGTTTGAGGTTTGGATCTATGATGAGTGTAGCACCAGTAGCCTCCTGTACCTGCTCAACTGTGAACTCTGGATGCAGCTCACGCAACACGATGCCTTCGGGAGTGATGTCCATAACACCCATCTCGGTGATAATCATGTTTACTTGACCAGCAGCAGTAAGTGGCAATGTGCACTCTTTCAAAATCTTGTGGTTACCCTTCTGAGTGTGCTCCATAGTGAGAATCACACGCTTTGCGCCTACCACGAGGT
>JAFZUL010000140.1 GCA_017618355.1 Muribaculaceae bacterium | reverse complement strand
TTCACGTCGTAGGCGTCAGCGTAAGTGTTGGTACCATTAAGCAGGTGGTTATAAATCTCGGTCACGTCGGCTGCTGTCACCTCTCCGTCGCCGTTCACGTCGCCAGGGATGCTAGTGGTGATTTCTACCCAGTTGCCGTTTTGGTATTTCTTTGGTATCCAGCGCTTGTCGCGGGCGGTGGTTACTTGTTGAGAAGATATTTCGTTTCCCTCGTCTGTGCCTCCAAGCACCCTAAATTCGCCGGTACTGCCAGCAGGGATAGTGCGCAGACTGCTGACGAGGCTACCCATTGCCGACTCCTTGATTTGGTTGCCGTGAATCTCCAGTTTTATTAGAGAGTTCTTGCCTTGAAGCGAAAGAGATGTCAGCTTGTTGGCCGAGCAGTTTAGTTCCTGCAGCCCACCTGGCAGCCAGGGCAAAGACGACAGTTGGTTAGTGGCGCAGTTGAATTTGGTTACCGCACTTGGCAAGGCTTCGAGCGATGTCAACTTATTGTTGGAGCAATCCAAATTATCCAGCGCTGTGCAGCCACTATAGTTGAGCGATGTCAAGGCATCAGATTTGCAAATAAGTGTTGTCAACGAGGTGCTGTTTTTCACGTCAAGAGTGTGCAGTTTCTTCTTATTGCTGATGTTTAATGTGGTGAACAAGTTGCCTCCACAGTAAAGTTTCTCAAGATTATCGGGCAATGCGGGGAGCGAGGTCAATTTATTTGTGCCGCATGCCAACTCCAATAATCCGCTAGGCAATGATGGCAATGATGTGAGTTGGTTATTGGTGCATCCTAGTGTGGTCAACGTGCTTGGCAATTCAGGCAACGAAGTGAGATAATTGCCTGAGCAGATCAGTGATGTGAGCTTGGAGAAGTAGCCTACACCCTGCAGGGTGGTTATGCTCTTGGAACCCACATTGAGAGAGGTGCGTGAGTCAACGTCCATTGTGGTGATATATCCCGATGGATAGAGTGCGAGCAGATAGTTGCGGAAGTGAGAGTCGGGAAAGTTTGTCTCGTTGATGATTGCCACCACTGGAATGTCGGTAATGATAAATTCGGACGCACCATAGGCTGATTTGCCGAGGTTGTTAAGACTCATCCCGTAGTCAGGAGTAAGCACTTTCACAGTAGGGTCGGCATACCAGTCTGAGATATTGCCGCCATGTGCCGCGGCATAGGTAGGAATCGACTTGAGTGTGATTTTGGTGGTATAGTCGTCGCTGCCATAGCTGGTGCCAACGTAGAACGACACTTTTCTAAGGTCGTAAAAGTTGTGACTATAAGAGTCGATGGTGCAGTTCTTGATTGAGAAGAATACGAAGCAGTCGCTTGCTCCCTCACGCCCCTGGATGCCACGCGACTGGGTGGAGATGAGGTTGAGTGTACCGTTGCCAGTGATTATCACGCCGGCGTTGTAGAGCCCAATGGCATTCTGGTTGCCGGCGGTGGTCTTGATAGTGGTGGTACCCGACGCCACAATGATTGTAGTATTGCGTCGGAGCGCCAATGCTGAGGCGTTGTGGATGGTCATCGAATTGGTGCCGGTAAACCTGATGTACAGGCCAGCCACGTCCTCATTCTCAATGGCATTGTTGTCGCTTCCAGTGCGAGAGAAGACGCAGTTGTCGATGGTGAGCAACTTGGTGCTTTCATCGTAGGTGACAGTGCCGCCACCTGTGGTGAAACTGGTAGTGCCAGTGATTTTGTTGCCGTTAACATAAATCACAGTACCCTCGGCCATCAACATGGTAACGACAGCCATCATCAATGTAAGTAGAATTTTTCTCATTATTGTAGTTTTTATCGTTTGCAATATCGGGTTTAAGTTTGAAAAAATAATAATTTTTTAGGACTTTACTGAAGATAAATATTTAAAAAATGTATCTCTTTATGGAAAATAGATATCGAGAGTTCTATGATAATTTATTCCAGATGCTGTGACTCACTTTTTTGGGGAATATTGGATTTTTTATGTGTTAAAGTTGTAAATAATATAGATTTTCATTACTTTTGCGCAAAAATCAAAGGAATCAAACAATTTACTTATAATAATTATGAAAAAGAAATTCTTGCTATCGATTTTTGTGTTGTTAGTAACCTTTAACGCGTTTGCCCTCAAGGGCGACGTTAATGGTGACGGAGTGGTGACAGCTACCGATGTGACTACTCTATACAACTATCTGCTCAATGGCGATGAGACCTATCTATCGACCAGCGACGTGGATGGAGACGGATACATCACCAGTGCAGATATTACTCAGGTGTACAATATCTTACTCAACGGTCCTGAACCTGAGATAACCGAGTACACTGTCAATGGCGTGACGTTCAAGATGGTGGATGTTGAAGGTGGCACCTTTACCATGGGTGCTAGCAGCAATGACGCTAATGCTGAGTCAGACGAGAGACCGCAGCACCAAGTTACGGTGTCATCGTTCGCCATAGGGCAGACCGAAGTTACTCAGGAGTTGTGGACAGCTGTCATGGGCAGCAATCCGAGCCTCTTTGACGAGAACAACAAGTATCCTGTTCATTCCATTACTTGGAACGACTGCCAGAATTTTATCGCGGCTCTCAACAGCCAACTCCATATCACTGGCTATGAGTTTGCCATGCCCACCGAGGCGCAGTGGGAGTTCGCTGCACATGGCGGCAACCAGAGCAAGGGCTACTACTATGTAGGC
>JAFZUL010000139.1 GCA_017618355.1 Muribaculaceae bacterium | reverse complement strand
CAACGAGAGTGGTATTCTTAACGTCTTAAAATGGTTCAGCCAGAAGAAGTTTGTGCGCACCGACTATGAAGAAGACAAACAGCGCATCATCGACAAATATAATGAGAAAGGTTATCGCGACGCGGTGATAGTTTGGGACAGCGTTGCCAACTATAACGACAAATCGGTTGACGTTTATCTCAAAGTTGATGAGGGTAAGAAGTATTATATCTCCAACATCAGCTGGGTTGGCAACACCGTGTATCCTACAGCTACCCTTAATGATGTGCTGGGATTTGAGAAAGGTGACGTCTATAACCAGAAACTGCTGAACAAACGCGTTTCGGAAGATGATGATGCGGTTTCTAACCTCTATATGAACAATGGTTACCTCTTCTTCCAGCTCATTCCTACTGAGACCAAGATAGAGGGCGATTCGGTTGACCTTGAGATGCGCATCTATGAGGGCAAGCAGGCCCGCATCAACAAGGTGGTCATCAACGGTAACGACCGCCTATATGAGAAGGTGGTACGCCGTGAGCTGCGTGTTCGCCCAGGTGAGCTCTTCAGCAAGGAAGACCTGGTGCGCTCGGCACGTGAGATTGCTCAAACTGGCCACTTCGACCCTGAGAAGATGGATATCCGTCCCGAGCCTAACGAGGAAGACGGTACTGTAGATATCATCCTTAATCTTGAGTCGAAAGCAAACGACCAAATTGAGCTCTCAGCTGGTTGGGGACAGACAGGTATCATTGGAAAGGTAACGTTAAAGTTCACCAACTTCTCAATCAAGAACCTGTTCCATCCGTCGTCTTTTAAGGGCATTATCCCTCAGGGCGATGGACAGACATTCTCGATCAGTGCCCAGACCAATGCCAAGTACTATCAGGCCTATAGCCTCTCATTTATTGACCCTTGGTTTGGTGGCAAGCGTCCTAACACTCTACAAGTATCGGCATTCTACAGTCGCACAACGGGTATCAACTCGTCGTTCTACAACAGCCAGTACCAGAACTACTATTATAACTACCTGTACAGTGGAATGTATAATGGCTACAACAACTATTATGGCAACTACGGCAACAACTACTATGAGAACGCCTACGACCCAGGTAAGTATCTGCAAATGGCAGGTGTTACAGTGGGATTCGGTAAGCGCTTGAAGTGGCCCGACGACTACTTCACCCTCATGGCTGACCTGAGCTACCAGTGGTATAGCCTTAAGAACTGGGAGTATATGTACTACATGAAGAACGGTGTAAGTAACTCGCTCGTGCTTGGTTTGACGCTCTCGCGCAACAGTATCGATAACCCCCTTTACACCCGTCGTGGTAGTTCGTTCACTCTATCATTCCACGCCACTCCTCCTGTCAATCTATTTGGCAAGAAAGACTGGAAGGCTCTGAGTGAGGCAGGAACCGATGCTGCCAAGAAAGATCTCTACCACTGGATTGAGTATTGGAAACTCAAATTCCAGGCTAAGACATACACTCCACTCACCGACCCCAACGGTCGTTGGACTCTGGTGCTCATGACCCGTGCCGACTTTGGATTGCTCGGCAACTGGACCAAACACGTGAAGTCTCCATTCGAGACCTTCTATGTGGGCGGCGACGGTATGAGCGGAAGTTACACCTACGCTACCGAGACCATCGCCCTGCGTGGTTATGAGAATGGAGCATTCACACCTTATGGTCAGGAAGGATATGCCTACACTCGACTTGCAATGGAGCTGCACTTCCCGTTGATGCTCTCAAACAGCGCCACTATCTATCCTCTCGTATTTGTTGAGGCTGGTAATGCGTGGACAAGCGTTAGTAAGTTCAATCCATTCGACCTGAAGCGCTCGGCAGGTGTTGGAGCCCGTATCTATCTGCCAATGATTGGTATGATGGGTATTGACTGGGGCTACGGCTTCGATAAGGTTTACGGCACTAAGGGTGGCAGCAACTTCCACTTCGTGCTCGGACAGGAATTCTAAACAACGCACAATTATTTCTGATAAAACAGGCATTAAACTTTTAACTTAAAAAGCAGTCAAAGACAAGCAAAATATTAACAAATTTAGATACAAAGAATAACATGAAAAAGTTCGCATTATTATTAGTGGCAATGGTTGCCTGCATGGCAACTGCCAGTGCTCAGAAGTTCGCTCTCGTTGACATGGAGTATATCCTCAAGAACATACCCGCCTACGAGATGGCTAATGAGCAGTTGAATCAAGTGTCACAGCGCTGGCAGCGCGAGGTTGATGACCTCAAGAAGGCTGCCGATGCCATGTATAAGAACTATCAGAGCGAGTCGGTGTTCTTGACCGATGACCAGAAGAAGAAGAAAGAAGAAGAGATTGTTGCCAAAGAGAAAGAGGCGATGCAGCTTAACGCTAAGTACTTTGGTCCTCAGGGCGAGCTCTTCAAGAAGCGTCAATCGCTTATGAAACCTATCCAGGACGATATCTATGCCGCTGTTAAGAAGGTGAGCGAGGAGCGAGGGTTGCAAGTGATCTTCGACCGTGCCTCGTCGCAGAGCATCATCTTTGCCTCACCGAATATCGACATCAGCAACCAGGTGCTAGAGAAACTGGGATACTCGAATTAAGTTTTTTTAGTTCATAGTTCACAGTTCTTAGTTCATAGTTTGATAGTGAGTTCTAATGTTTCTATAAAAAACTAAGAACTAACAACTGAAAACTAAATTTCTTAAGTTGAAAATTATTCATTTTAATAAATAACCAATTATTTGATTATGTTCAAGAAAATTTTACTTGCAGTCCTCGTGGCTGCCCCTATGTGCCTTAGCGCACAGACTTTGAAGTTTGGAGCTGTTAATCCAATGGAGATTTTTAATGTGATGCCCGAAGTTGCTACTGCCAACAACACACTGAAGGGTGTACAAGATAAATATGCAGCTCAAGCTAAACCCCTTGAGGATGAGTTGCAAAAGAAACTTAATGAATATGAGGAACTGGCTAAGAACAAGGCCACCGATGCTCAACTCGAAGCTAAGCAGAAGGAGTTTGAGGATTTGAAGACTCGTTATGACAACTTCATGCAGACTGCTCAGAAAGACCTTCAGCAGCAGCAAGAGACTCTGCTTGCTCCTATCCAGAAAAAACTGATGGATGCTATTACAGCAGTTGGCGCCGAGGGTGGCTATGCAGGCATCTTAGATTCTTCTACTCTTCTTTACCGAGGCAACAATATCGAGGATGTTTCGGCTAAGGTGAAAGCTAAGTTAGGTATTAAGTAATTATCGCAAATAATGATTGAAAATGGCTTGAGGTGATTGTCATCCCAGGCCATTTTTTTGTGGCGAAATAGTCTAAACCCAACAAAAAAGTGTTACCTTTGCGGTAACGAAAACAATTTAAATGAACTAGCGATGAATATTAAACGATTATTGGTGCTTGCGCTGGTGGTGCTGCCGTTGGCAGTGATGGCGCAGATGAAGATTGCCACAGTTGATGTGCAGAGCGTGTTTGATGCTATGCCCGAGAGCCAGAGGGCCAACGAGCAGCTCGAAAAGGCGTCGCAGCAGTACAAGGCAGAGTATGAGATGCTGCAGACTGAATTTAATGGCAAATATGCCGCCTATCAAGGGCTTGCTAGCGACACTCCTGCTGCCATCCGCGATCGTCGTGTGCGTGAGATACAAGACAGCAACAGCGAGATTGAGGCATTTCTCGCTCGCAGTCAGGCTTCGCTGGCAGCTATGAAGCAAGAGCTTGAGGCTCCCATCTATGCTAAGATTAACGCTGCCATTAAAGAAGTGGGTGATGCTGGCCAATACACATATATAATAGATGTGTCAAAGACTCCAGTGGTCTATACTGGAGTTGGCGCAATTGACCTCACTAGTCAAGTAAAAAGAGCGCTTGGCATTGATTGAGGAGTGTAAGGAACAGAGAAGTTAATGCTCCTAGTCACTCATAGTTGTTCCGAGCTATTCCTATCCTTTAAGAAGATGGCCGACAAGATGACTCCTGAGCAGCGGCATCGCTGCATGAGCCGCATCCATAGCCGTGACACCAAGCCGGAGATGATAGTGCGTCGATGGCTGTGGCGTCAGGGCTATCGCTATCGTCTCAACGTGAAGGCACTGCCTGGACGTCCCGATATTGTACTGCCTCGTTTCAGCACTGTGATATTTGTAAATGGCTGCTTTTGGCACGCCCATGAAGGCTGCGACAAGTATAGGGTGCCATTGACTAATGTGGATTTCTGGACGGCGAAGTTTCGCCGCAACCGTGAGCGTGACGAACGCAACTACCGCATGCTTCACAAGATGGGATGGTATGTGCTGGTGGTCTGGGAATGCCAACTCTCGAAGGAGAACCGCAGTGCCACGTTGCTGGCGCTGAGTCGCCGCCTAAGCCAGATTTTCCTTGACACAAAAGGTGCAAAGCTTTATCCTACGGCGGAGGGAGAGCCTCTCCCCATTGCCGCCGAGCCTGAAGTTGGATATAGTTCATAGTTCACAGTTTTTTATATTCTACTCCCCATTTCAGCGGTTGACAGGACAAAACAAATGAACATCAGAAAAAAACGAAGCGAGATAAGCAGTATTGCCATCTCGCTTCGGTTTTTGTTGGGGTAGGGTTGAAGTCTTTATTTCTTCTTTCCTGACTTGTTTCCCTTGTTATTGTTCTGCTGGGTAGTGGCGTTATTGCCTTTGTTGCCCTTATTGTTTTGCTGGGTGGTAGTGTTGTTACCTTTGTTTCCCTTATTGTTTTGTTGGGCAGCGGCGTTGTTGTTATTCTTGCCACCCTTATTGTTATTCTGCTGAGTTGTGGCGTTGTTGTTCTTACTGCCCTTATTGTTCTGCTCTTTAGCTTGTGCTTGCTGCTTGCCTTGTTGTTGCTTACCCTGCTGTTGTTGTGGGTGCTTCTTGGCATATCCCTTTTCGGGGATAGTGAGGTTCTGACCTATCTCGATATGGTCGCCGTTAATGCCATTAGCTGCACGCAGATCTTCTTGGCTTATGCCATACTTATTGGCGATTTTGGTGATGTTGTCGCCTTCTTTAACGTTATGCTTAGCAGGTTGTTGAGGTTTCTTTTCTTCAGTCTTTTTCTTGTTGTTATTGGCAGTGTTGCCCTTGTTATCGTTCTTGTTTTTATTGTCGTTTTTGTTGGCGGCGTTGCCTTTATTGTCGTTTTTGTTTTTATTATCGTTCTTGTTGGCAGTATTGTTCTTGTTGTCGTTCTTATTGTTGCCCTTATTGTCGTTTTTGGCGGTGTTGTTGTTTTTATTGTCGTTTTTAGGAGCGGTGTTTTGCTTTTCGGGGACATTCTTTGGTTGTGTCTTTGCCGGTTCGGGTTTTGGAGGCACTGGTGGTCGGTTGTCGCGTCCGCTCATGTTATTATTGTTATAATTGTTGCTGTTGTTATAGCCACCATTGTTGTGTCCACCATTGTTGTGTCCACTATTGTTGTGTCCACTATTGTTGTTGCTGTTGTTGTT
>JAFZUL010000138.1 GCA_017618355.1 Muribaculaceae bacterium | reverse complement strand
GATGACGCTCTCTGCACACTCTCTCTAGACCTTTACCGCTGATAATCTCACTTACTACGTCTAATTTCTCTTCAAAATAATGTTTCATATAAAAACTGCACCTCAAAAGTTTTGTGTCTAACTTTTGGGGTGCAGTTCACTCTCGGAGGGGTTTTTATATGATGAATTCCAAACTAAGAGCCGCTCCACTGCTATGGAACGGCTCTCAGATATATGGAATAAATGTATTAATAATCTACACCGAGGAGAATGTTATAAACTACAGTAACATCAACTGAGGAGATTTCACCATCGCCGCTTTGGTCACCGTTGATTAAGAATTCAGTGTCGCCAGTGAGCAGATAGTTGTAAAGAACAGTAACATCTACAGAGGTTACTTGGCCGTCACCGTTCACGTCGCCAGGAAGAGCAGGATTAGCAGCAGAAACAACTGTAAGTGTCATGTTGTTTGAGTTAACGCGGAAGGTGTACTCACCACCATTCTCAATGCGGAAGTTTGCTCCGTCAACCATTGCTAATGGGGCATTGAACAGGTCGTTGTTAATCAGGAAGTAGCCAACACCATTGTCATCTTGACCACCATACCAAGTCCAGCCATCCTCGGCAGGAGTGATAACCTTGAACTCAGCATTGTCCTCAAGTGTGCCTACGGTCTCATAAACGCCTTGAGTGTCGGTAGCGGTAAACGCCAAACGACCGCCATCCTCAGCCTGATTCCAATCATTGAATGTACCTACCAGATAGAACTCGCTAGGTCTAACGATTGGGTCATCATCGTCACTATCCTCAAGGAAAAGGTCCTCGGGCCAGGGCTTTATGCAGATAGGAATTTGGTTAGACCAAGCACTTTCCTGATCGCCATAATACACAGCCTGAACATCATAATAATAGAGAGCATAATCCAAGAGTCCTATAGACATGTCAATTTGCTCATTACCTTCCTCATTTATATATTTACCGAATCTGAAGCTGGTGCTGTCGGCAGGAATATTATAAACGAAAGTGGTGTCGCCATCCCAAGCAGGATGTATATACCTAGGAGAAACAGCATCCTGTGGATCGCTATAATCACCAAAATAAACCTTAAAATCACTTAAGACAACACGATTATTACCTTCTTCATAAGACATATTTTGGAACAAGAAACCTGGATATAAAATCGAATAATAATCGGGGAACTCTCTCTCAACTACCATGGTATAATACTGCTCGGTATCCGTTACATCTACTGTAAGGCCATTGTTGCCGTTAGCCAACCTGAGCTTGCAATTGGTGTCGTTACCGTAGGCTTTTGCCTTGAATTTTACAGTAAAATTCTTAACGTATCTATAAATCTTGAAATCAGCTTCAGAACCAGACAAATAAAGAGTTCCATTATTATTTATCACGACTCCACCATCGGCACCTTGTACGTTGCGACCTACCCATCCATTGTTGTCGGCATGGCCATTGAGTGTAACTTGGTGTTCTTCGTCATTTTCATAGGCCTCTTCATACACGTCATTGGCAGTACAATTTGTGAATTTGTCACGGAAAACCAGACCGTCTTGAGTGCCAGATGGATAAACTCGCACAGTGTAGCTCTTGGCACCCTGACATGGGCTCCAATGGCAAGTAAAGGCCTCAGAAATAATATCTTGTGAACCTTCATAAGTGGGATGAGTAACGAGGTCTGTAACATCATAAGCCTCGGGAGCAGTAATCTCTCCATCAAATAGGCCTGGAGTCTTAAATGCTATCTCATAGAGATAAGAGTAGGAGTTGGCAATCTCCACCTTGTAAATCTTGTCGGGGTCGAGTTCGCCTGATGCAAGCACCTCGGCGCCGATTTGGGTGTTCTCGATAGTTTGAACGGGAGTAGCGTCGGCTGTTACAGTACCGTCGCCATTGGCAGTACACTCATAGATGTTCATCTTGAGCAGATAGTAGGAAGAGCTACTGCGGTTGTAGGCAAACTGCTTAACTTGAGTACAGAAAGTAACATAGAAGGTCTGATACTTAGTTGGCTGTTTGTATTTTGCCGTGTAAGCTGTGTTTTCGCCGAAATAGGCGCTTGGACCCTGGAATACGTCGGTAGCTGTCCATGGGTTGATGTAGGTGGCAGTATTGTCGGCATCGGTAACATCGTTAGTGAACCAATTTTGTGTGCCATCAGTTTTCATCACACCATAGTTTGAAAGTGTGAGCCAGTAGCCTCCTGGCACTTCAGTGTACTTGTAGATTGTCTCCATGCCCTCGACGGTGGCACCTGCCTGGTCGATGGTGGCATATTTAGAGATGTTCAGATAGGCGTCACTTGCAGTGCCAGCTGCCAACATTGGCAGAGCAAAAGCCATGACAGTCAATAGGGAGAATAGTTTTTTCATTAATTGCAAATTTTAAATTGTTGATATAGTTGTTTTTTCTTTTCTGCTTTAAAAGTTTACCTTAAGTCTAAAAAGCCGTCAAAGTTACTAACAATTATGGTATTATGCAACAAATATGGGTTATTTTTTATGAGAAATATCAAAAAGGAGTCAAAGAGCGGTATTTGAGTAAAGAAAACAAGAGCCGCTCCATGATGGTGGAACGGCCCTTGATGTTATGAAATAATTGAGAATTACTCTGCTCCGAGCAGGATGTTGTAAACTGCTGTGACATCGACTGAGGTGATTTCACCGTCGCCATTTTGGTCTCCGTTGACCAAGAATTCAGTGTCGCCAGTAAGTAGGAAACTGTAAAGCACAGTCACATCCACGCTGGTAACATCACCGTCACCGTTCACATCGCCAGGAATTGGCTGGGGCTGAGGCTCGTCGTCATCCTCAAGGAACTGAGGCCATGGTGAAAGAGAGTAGTAGATTTTGTTAGACCACTCACTTTCCTGGCCGTCATAATATACCGACTTAACATCATAAATCCAGTAAGAATACCCATTATAGTGAGAAATGTCGGTAAGCGCCGTGCCGAAAGAGAATGTGGTTTCGGGAATGTTGCTTACGAAAGTGGTGTCACCACTCCATGCTGGTACCACATATTTGGTAGAAGGACCATCCTGTGGCTCACCGTAATCGCCATAATAAACCTTGAAATCGGTCAAAATCACACGATGATCTTCTTCAGTTTCTTCTGAATAGGGATTAAAATAATATGTGTTTTTGAACATATAGAATGGAGATGTTTGCGACATATAGTCTAAACTTCCATTCAGCCCTCTTTCGATTACAAAAGTATAATACTTTTCGGGACCTGATATGTCAAAGGTCTGAGAATAGCTGCCCATAGTTACCAGTAATTGGCCATCCCCGTCCTCATTATAAGGTTTTGCCTTGAACTTCATGGTATATTTTCTGATATATGGAGCTATATTTATATCCGACATGGGTGATGTGATAGAACCATTGTTCTCAATCACGATGCCACCATCCGCACCACTGAGACTGTATCCGATCCATGCGGGATGGTCTGTATAGGCATCCAATGATTGATAATCTTCGAGTGTCTGGCCTTCGGTGAAATTAGTGAATTTCTCGCGATAGTACAAGCCTCTTAATATATCATTATCATCACATGGATAAGTGCGCACAGTGTAGCTCTTGGCTCCTGGACATGCGCTCCACGACATTGTTACGTGCTCTACGTCAAGACCAGTCACGTCATAAGCCTCGGGAGCAAATATCTCTCCATCATATAGGCCGGGAGTCTTAAATGCTATCTCATAGAGATAAGAATAGGCATTGGCAATCTCCACCTTGTAAATCTTGTCGGGGTCAAGTTCGCTTGATGTAAGCACCTCGGCTCCAATTGTAGAGTTCTGCACGGTTTCGATTGGGGTTGAACTTACGTTCAGAGTACCATCAATATTGGCAGTACACTCATAGATGTTCATCTTGAGCAGATAGTAGGAAGAGCTGCTGCGGTTGTAAGCAAACTGCTTAACTTGAGTACAAAAAGTCACATAGAAGGTCTGATACTTAGTTGGCTGTTTGAATTTTGCCGTGTAAGCAGTGTTGTCGCCGAAATAGGCGCTTGGACCCTGGAATACGTCGGTAGCTGTCCATGCGTTGATATAGGTGGCAGTGTTGTCGGCATCGGTAACATCGTTGGTGAACCAATTTTGTGTGCCATCAGCTTTCATCACACCATAGTTGGATAATGTGAGCCAGTAGCCACTAGGAGCTTCAGTGTACTTGTAAATTGTCTCCATGCCCTCGACGGTAGCTCCCGCCTCGTCGATAGTGGCACATTTAGCGACATTGAGATAAGCGCTATTAGCGTCGCCTACAGCTGCCATCACTGGCAGTGCAACCGCCATGACAGTCAATAAAGATAAAAGTTTTTTCATTAAATGTAAAATTTAGATTGTGAATATAGCTGTTTTATAGTTTTTTCTTAAAAGCCGTCAAAGATACTAATAATAATGCTAAAAACAAAAAAGATGAATAATATTTATACGTTTTTAGTAATATACAAGGATAATGTGATAAGGAAAATATAAAACCAAGGGCCGCTCCAAAGTGATGGGGCGGCCCTTGATTTTATGGAATAATTGAATTACTCTACTCCGAGCAGGATATTGTAAACTGCTGTGACATCGACCGAGGTGATTTCACCGTCGCCGTTTTGGTCTCCGTTGACCAAGAATTCAGTGTCACCTGTAAGTAGGTAACTGTAAAGCACTGTAACATCCACGCTGGTAACCTCTCCGTCGCCGTTCACGTCGCCAGGAATAGCGACAACGATCTCTTCCTTGAGGGTGGTAACCTCAATCAGGTTAGACCAGTTACTCTCCTTGTTGCCATAGAGAGCTTTCACATCGTAGATATAGGCAGTCTCAGGTTCGAGACCAGTAACGGTATATTGTGTGCCTGTTATGCCTGGAATGAGGATCTCTCCTACGGCCTTAGCTGTGCTAGCGGTGATGTCGCCTGAGTAAATCTCGATGCTTGTGATAATCACGCGCTTGCGGCCAGTAGTGGTGGCAAACGACACGTTTTGACCAGCTGTTGCTGAGCAGTCGAGCACTTGAGTATATTCAGCCTCAGTATTATTTGGAATAGTTACAGTCTCGCTAGCACTGCCACAAGTAATATTCAAGTTGCAGTTGGTGTCGGAGCTATAGCCACTGCTATAAGTCTTTGCTCTAAACTTAATGCTCACCTTACCGTTGCTGTTGGTAAGGTCAAGAGCTGGGCTTGTGAGAGAGCCTGCAGCATTTCTTGAGCCTATTCGCAAGCCGCCAGTAGCTGTATAAACGGTAGAACCTGTCCAGCCAGCGTTATCCATATAGTTATTGAGCGAGCTGCCAACATCGGCAGTGCCATCAGAGGTGCAATTGCCGAAGCCCTCAGTGATGAGCAATGTGGTAGCAGGAGCCTCGGGCTTGGGCATCACGCGCAGGGTGTAGCTTGTAGCGTCTTCGCACGCATTCCAGTTAGCGGTAAACTCATTAGCGCCAATCTCGGTAGCCTCGGTAGCCACTGGAGTCTCAATTCCCTCGATAGGAGTCTTGAAACCAATCTCATAGAGGCGAGAATAGTCGTTGTAAATTCTTACCTTGTAAATCTTGCTTGGATCCAGGTCAATAGATGATGTTATCTCGTCTTGATTGGTGGTAGTGCTCTCCTTATAGTCAACAGTTGAAGTTCCAGCATTGATTGTACCATCGGCATTCAATGTGCACTCATAGATATACATCTTTAAAGGATATACATTGCCAGTATTGTAAGATGACTGGATGTTATATGCATATTGTTTAACCTGCGAACAATTGGTCACATAGTAGTTGGTGTAGGCTTCGTTCCAGTTGGCGAAATAAGCGGTGCCAGTGTGGTAACTTGCGCTTCCCAAGAAGATGTCGCTGGCGTTCCAAGTTCCTTCGGCAGGCTTAGCGGTTCCCTCGCAATCGTACCAGTTCTGGTTGGCATCGACTTGAGACAAGCCATAGTTAGAAACTGTGAGCCATGCGCAAGCATCGCTAGGATACTCATTGTACTTGTAGATAGAGCTCATACCGCTTACTGAAGCGCCAGCCTGATTGATGGTGGCATACTTGGCGATATTGAGGTATGAATCGGTGGCATTGCCGCCTTCTTGAGCCGAAGCTGTGAGCTGCACGGTCTTAGTCTCGGCACCATCGCTGGCGAAGGTAATCGAGCCTGTGAAGTTGCCCTCGTTGGCCGAGTTGAACGACACGGTAACAGGAACACCATTAGCTGCATTGGAAGCGGTGATGGCAGTTGGTGAAACGCTGAACACGCCATTGTTGTCGTTCAGGGTCACTGAAATATTGTTAGTCAAGAACAAACCAGTAACGTTGATGGTCTTGCTCACTGTCGATGACAAGTTTGCAGCGAAATTGAGCGAAGTTGGATCAAGATTGATAGTTGGAACCTTGGCTTGCGCACTACCAGTAATGTTCAATGTCACGCTCTCGGCATTAGTGCTCGAAAGGGTGAGAACGGCGTTAGTGTTGCCTGTTGTAGTGGGCTTGTAGGTAACGGTCACTTGCACGCCATTGGCTGCATTAGCAGCAGTAATGGTGGTGGGGCTTACAGTGTAGTAGCTAGAGCCCTGCTTAGAGATAGTGATATTGCCCTCAAGGTTAGCGCCAGTCACAGTGAAGGTCTTGGTGTAGGTGTCACCTACATATCCCTCAAACGCGAGGCTGGTGGGATTAACGGTGATTTGTGGACCTAGAGCGCCAGCAGGAGGAGCGATGCCGATAATCATCGCCTCGCCATAGTTGAAGGTGTAAGAACCACCACCCTGTCCGGTAGAGTTGTTGCCTGTGGTGAAGTTGTGAAGGGTGCAGTAGCCATTGTCTTCGCCGCTCCAACCCCAGTTTACGTAATACTTACCGCTAGAGTCACAGCCAAACACGTTGAAAGCATGGCCTCCAGCCGAAGGGTCACTAGCGAGATACTCGATGGGACGACCTGCATGCAACTCTTCAAGCATCCAGGTGTTCCACTGAGAATCGGTGTAGTTCTGATTGTAGCCTGCGTATCCCGTGGTGAGGGTAAGCAACTGTGCATCGGTGTATCCCATTGTAAGGCATGCTTGATGAATCTCATCGTCGTAGGCTCCACTGCCGCTTGTGGTGTACTGCATGTTACAAGCCTGGCCCACATATCGCATCAGCCATGACACAGCTTCGGCCTGATCAGAGGTATAGCTGTAGTTTGTGGGACCAGTATATTCATCAAGCATATTATCCCAATCGGCGGCCTTTTCACTCAGAGCCGTTGCAGTAAGACCTCCGCTTACTGACACTTTAGGCAATGCGGGATAGGTAGTAGGCCATTTATACAAGTAGAAGCACATACTCAGCGAGGTTGCCGGGCAGCCTGTGTAAGCATGGTTACTTCCACTTGTTGGTGTGTGGTTCCAGTAAGGAGCGCCCTGGTCCCAATTAGCGTTCACCAGCGGAGCAACTGGAGTTGTCGCTTTTGGTGTATAGCCATTAGGTTTAAGCGTACCGCCCTTGAGACCGTCAATCTGGAATTTGTACTTGTTTAGCAACCATTGCATAGCGGGTGGGATATTGTCCAAGTTCACGTTTCCCTCCACACCATACATCAAGATTTCGGGTGCCAGGTCGTCACCGGCAATTACGACATACGCTTTGTCGGCGTTGAAGATGTAGTAGTCCACCGCTTCGGGCTTCGCTACTGAGGCCTCAGCCTTTACAAGTTTGAGGTTGCTGGTTGCAGCGGCTTTCAGGCGACCGTTTGCCACCTGCCTTGCCATAAATGACTTTGCCGCATTCTGCGCAGTAGCCAAGTCAATATCGGCTGCCTGCAGTTGTGCCGCCAAGCACAGCATAAGTGCAATTGACGACAACTTTAATAGGTTTAAAAATTTCATTTAATGTGAGTTTAGTTAATAATATAGTTGTTTTATAAATCAATGCATTTATAAAAAGCCGCCAAAATTAAGCATAATATTTTTATCTAACAAATATTACATTATTTATTCAATCTACCCGCCGATTTATTCATTGAACCCGAATCGGTCATTCGGAAAATCAAGAAACCGAAAGCTCAAGAAATCAAAGATGCGCCCCCTTGAAAGAGACGCATCTTATTTATTTAAAAAGTTTATTATTCATTACTTTGCTCCCAACAAGATGTTGTAGATTACTGTGATATCAGTGGTGGTGATGAAACCGTCGCCATCTACGTCGCTGGTGGCGAGATAGGTCTCGTCACCGTTGAGCAGGTAGTTGTAGAGACAGGTGATGTCAACGGTTGTCACCTCGCCGTCGCAGTTTACATCGCCAACGATGCCGCCAGCAAGGGTGGTAACCATAATCTTGTTAGACCACTTAGTCTCCTTGTCGCCTATTGCCGCCTTCACGTCGTAGAAGTAGGTAATGCCTGGGTCAAGGTTAATCACCTTGTAGCTATTTCCAGTGATTCCAGGAATTGTAATTCCATCAAAATCAATTGACCTGATGGCTTTGGCGTGATCGCCTTCCATAATGTGGATGCTGGTGAGTATCACGCGCTTGCTCTTGGCAGTTGTCTCAAACTGAACATTCTGTCCAGCGGCAGCGTTGCAGTCGAGAACCATAGTGTAGGTCGCCTCATTGCCGTCGGCCACAGTCACTGTCTCACTAGCATTTCCGCAAGAAACCTTAAAACCGCAGTTCGTGTCGGTATTGTATGCCTTTGCCTTGAACTGAACAGTAACCTTGCCGCCGCTAGTTGTCAGGTCGAGACCTGGAGAAGTGAGAGAGCCCACCGAAGAACCAGTGCCTAAGCGCGCTCCGCCAATTGCCTCATAGACTTTAGAACCAGTCCAGCCGGCGTTGTCCATGTAATTGTCAAGTAACGAGCCAATTTCTTGAACTCCGCTCTTGGTGAACTTCGAGAAGCTCTCGGTAAGGATGTCATAGTTCTTGGGAATGACGCGAAGAATGTAGCTGTCGGCACCCTCGCAGGGGTTCCAGTTTGCCACAAAACTGCTGGCAGTAATATCGGTTGCTGCTGTTGCCAAAGGACCTGGACCATTGAGCTCGGCCTTGAAGCCAATCTCGAGGAGATCGGGATAGCTACCGCCACCCGCTAATTGCACCTTATAAATCTTGGATGCGTCAAGTTCTGCCGAAGTTATCACACCGTTGCTGCCTTGCTGTGTGCTGGTTGCAGTGGTTGCAGGGTTGAGAGTGCCATCGGCATTGAGGCTGCACTCATAAATCGACAACGTGGCATTTGAACTAGAGTAACCACCACCCTTAACGTAGGCCTTAACCTGGATGCAACCAGTCACGTAGAACGATTGGCTGCCGCTTCCATAAATCGAATATGCGTTATTCGAGCCAAAGTAAGCGGCATCGCCGAGGAATACGTCGGTCGCGTTCCATTCGTTGTTATATTGCGACAACGAGTTGGTATTATACCAGTTCTGGGTGTCGTCGGCCTTTAATGCACCATAGCAGGAAAGGGTGAGCCATGCGCATTCATCGACCGCATACTCGGTGTATTTGTAGATAGTGCTCATTCCGCTCACTGTAGCACCAACCTCATCGATAGTCTCATACTTGGCAAGGTCGAGATATGGATCGCTTGCCATACCCTTATCGGTGGCTTTAGCTGTGAGTTGAACTGTCTTGGTCTCGGCACCATTGCTGGTGAGTGTGAGAGATCCGGTAAAGTCGCCCTCCACGTCGGAGTTGAATGTCACATTAACCGCAACAGGAGTGTCGATGCCGGTATTGTCTTTCGAGATTGTGGTTGGCGAAACAGAGAACACATTATTCTGATCGTTGAGGGTGACAGTGATGTCGTTGGTAAGGAACAAGCCGTTCACTTTCACTGTCCTGGTTGCTGGTGTCGACAATTTTGCATTAAAGCTTAGAGTCTCAGGATTGACGAGGATAGTTGGAACTCTGGGCTGTGCCACACCAGTGATGTTCACTGTCTGAGTCTCGGCCTCGGCACTGGTGAGGGTGAGTGACGCTGTGGTCTCGCCGGCTGCTGTGGGAGCATAGGTAATGGTAACGTCAACTCCAGTGTAAGCATCTTCGGCACTGATGGTGGTGTGACTCACGCTATAGGCGGCATCGCCGCTCTTAGTAATGGTGATTGGACCAGTGAGGTTATATCCCTTAACTTTCACAACTTGCGTGTAGGTCTCGCCCTGATATCCCTCAATGGTCACTGCATCGGGCTTAGCGATGATGGTTGGCCCCTGATGCTGGAGGATATACTCAATACCGTCTAAAGCGTTGATGATGCCATGTCCACGGGCCATGACAGGGCTGGTCGAACTAAGAGGATAGGCAGTGGCGGTCTCGGCGATAACCTCTTTCACGCGGTCCACGTCGAGTGTCGGGTCGGCCTGCAGATACAGAGCCACCACGCCGGCGGCGCATGGAGTGGCCATTGAGGTTCCACTCTTCTCTCCCCAGTTGTAGGTTTGGCCATTATAAGTCATCGACCAAGTGACAGATTGATAAGTGTTATAGCCATTGACTGACGAAATCACATAGTGGCCCGGAGCGGTGATAAATGGCTGGTTCACGCCATTGCAGTCAACACCATAGCTTGAGAAGTAGGCCACATCGCCCTGACCATAGCCATCGGTTGCACGCGATGCCTGGGCACCCACGCTGATAACCTTGGGAGAGGTCATGTCGTCGCACATCGAGCCCTCGTAGGTGCCAGGAGTGATGGTGTAACCACTCACAGTGCCCGAATTAGAACTCAGGGTGCTGTTAGAACAATCGGTATAAACGTTAATGGTATTGCCAGCGCTACCTTTAACGACATAAGTAGCCGATGATGCGCTGCTCTCTATATACAGATTGTAGCGGTTGTTGAAGGCATTCACTCCGCCCGAAACGGTTACATCGCCAAAGGTTCCGCTTGTCATCCAGTCGCTTTGTGAGCCGTTTACAATCACCTTAATCTGAAGTTCGTCGCTGGTGCTGTTCCAGATGTCGCAAGCACCGTCGTCAGAGCCTCCCCACCATCCGGCAGAGACGTAGTTGGTAACGGCAATATAGTCGTCATTGCTGGCGAGGGTCTTTTTGGCATGGCCAATGATATCGGCCTCATTGCCTGCGGCAAGAAGAATCACAGCGCCGTAAGTGTTAGCAACCTCGGTATAGGCACGACTAGTGATACTCGTGCCATCGTGAGGACCGATGTCGCTACCCAAACTGATGCTGATAACGCAGGGCTTGCCCAGCTGCTGGGCGTACCAGCCAATATATTTTGCCGAACTAACTATTGCGTTTTCGGTCAAAGACGAGCCGCAGCCGCAAAGAATAAGGTCGGCCTCGGGAGCCATACCGGCATAGTCACCCACGTGTGAGCCAGCGGCGCAACCTGTAGTGTGAGTACCGTGGCTCTGGTTGGTATCGTCGCAGGTGAGGACAGCAATCTGGCTAGGAGTGGTATATTGATAACCCATCAGCTCCACGCCGTCAATAGTGGCTTTGGTGCCACCGTTGGCGTCGCTGACATTAGGCAGATACACCGCCTTGACACGTGTGTTGCCGTTGTCATCAAGGAACGCACGGTGGTTGAACTGGATACCGTCGTCGATGAGGCCAACTACCACACCTTGTCCGGTGTAGCCCTGTGGGAGGCCATAGTTGGTTCCATCCCACGCCTTGTCGGCATTGACGATACCTTTTGCTACATCAGTGAGCAGTCGTGCGTTACGAGCGATGCCCACTTGCTTGACGCCATTCATTCGGGCAACGGCCTCAATTTTGTTAATAGGAATACTGGCAGTCACAAAATCGCTGAACTTTCCAGTCACTTTCACTCCGTTAGCCTCTAGTTCGGCTATCGAGACTCCATTAAGAGAGATGAAGCAATCTACGCACTCCACCCCGTTCACGGTTTTTGGTAAGGCAAGAACTGTCTTGCCATCGGGTGCCTGAGCAACGGCATTGGCACGCTGCTGAAGAAACACCTTTGTAGGGGCACTTAGCTTATCGCCGGCTATCATTGTCAGCGACACACCAATTGCCATCAGGATTAGAAAAAATTTCCTCATGTAAATGATATTAAAAAAATAAAATAATAAAGTTCTCAAAAATATAGTTGTTTAAAACTGCCCACAAATTTAGGGATAATAATTGGAAATACCATCAATTTCACCTCAAAAAAGCAAAATAAACAAAGAGCACTCCCAACAATAAGGAGTACCCTTTGTATCATAATTGTGAATTAACCAAGTTGTCAGTTGTGAGTTTTCAGTTAACGAGCAAACAGATTCTGCATTCTGAATTCTGCATTGATTAATTTCCCAGCAGGATGTTGTAGATGCAAGTGATATCAACGCTAGTGATTTCGCCGTCTCCACTCACATCGCTAGTGGCGATGTAAGTCTCATCACCATTGAGAAGATAATTGTATAGGCATGTGATATCAACGGCAGTTACCTCACCGTCGCAGTTCACGTCACCATATACAAGGCCACCGCCAGCAAGGGTCAAGACCTCTATCATATTGGACCATCCGCTGAACTCTTCGCCGTAGAGAGCCTTCACGTCGTAGGCGTATGTCGTCTCGGGCTGCAGACCGGTAACGAGGTAGTGGGTGGCAGTAATGCCAGCAAATTCGATGGTCTCGCCTTCATCGCTCTTGTCCAATATATTGCCTTCGTAGATTTCCACTCCGGTTATCACCACACGTTTCTTCTTGACAGTGGTGGCAAATCTAATTTTTTGTCCCGCCTCTTCAGCGCAGTCAAGCACAACGATATAGCTTCCCTCATCGCTTGTGGGGACAGTCAAGGTCTGTACATTGTCACCGCAACTGACATTCAGCGGACAGTCGGTATCGGTGTCGTAGGCGTGGGCAGTAAATTTCACGCTCACCTTGCCCTCGCTGCCCGAGAGATCGAGAGCAGGAGTCTGCAAGATGCCGTTATAGCTGGTAGCGCCTAATCGTAAGCCGCCAACAGCCTGATATACGTAAGCTCCTGTCCAACCGCTGTTGTCACAGTAATTGTTGAGTGAGGAGGCAATATTGGTAGAGCTCTCCTTAGTGCAGTTAGCGAAGGTCTCAACAAAGAACGGAGTTGCCGTCGCCAGTGGCTTAATGCGAAGCGTATAGCTGTTGGCAAATGGGCAGGGCTCCCAGTTAGCAGTAAACGAAGTGGCAGCAACGCCAGTCGCTTCGGTAGCGTGAGGTGCAACGATATTAACCGTTGAGGTACCAGTGAGAGTTACAGTCTTACTCTCGGCCCCAGCACTGGCAAGGGTGATAGTGCCGTTATGAGTGCCTGCACTAGTAGGCGCATAAGTTACCGTCACACTCACATAATAACCATTAGGGAGATCGCTTGCAGGAATAACACTTGGATTTACGGTGAACAGCTCATTGTCGCTGGTGAGGGTCACGTCATCGCTGATAAACTGTCCATAGACCCTGAAGGACTTGGTCGCCGTGCCACCAGCGTAAGCGGTCATGTCGAGCGACTCGTAACTTGTGCTTATTACCGGGGTCTTGGGTTGGGCGGTACCATTTACGCTTATGGAAACCTGCTCGGCACCGGCGCTGTTAAGATTGATTGTTGCCGAAGTGCTGCCGGCGGCAGTGGGCAAATACTTGACTGTAAATGTAGCGCCAGCCATAACCTCAGCGTTGGTGAAACTTGCGGGCTCTACACTATAGATGCTGGGGCCAACAACGCTGATGCTCACACCCTGCGTGAGGTTGCGGCCTTCAATATTCACTGTTGTGGTGATGGTGTCGCCTACATATCCACTCATGTTAAGCTCTGTCTTATTTGCTATAATTCTTGGCAGGCTACTCTGTACTAGTACATAGGAGATTCCGTCAAGAGCATTGATAACGCCATGACCACGCTGCTTTGGAGGACTTTGTGGATTGGCGATGAATTCGGTATAGGGCGATGCAGAGTTGGCAATAGCATTCTTCACGCCATTTACATCAAGCTCGGGGTCAGCTTGCAGGTAGAGCGCCACTACGCCAGCAGCGATAGGTGTTGACATCGAGGTACCACTCATCTCGCCCCATTTATGGGTGCGGCCATTATAGGATACAGAATAAGATGTTCCATATTGGCTATTATAGGTGTCGTAACCATTGAGTGCAGAAATCACATAGTGGCCAGGAGCGGTGATAAACGGGTGGTCAACTCCCTTGACATCGGTGCCATAGCTTGAGAAATAAGCCACATCGTTGATGCTGTAAGGGGAATTGTAGCTGGAGCGCGAAGCCATAGCTCCAACGCTGATGGTCTTGTTGCCGCAGATGTCATCGCTCATCGTGCCGTCGGCCTGACCTTTGGTTAGAGTGTAGCCACTGATATTTCCAGTAGAGGCGATTCTCGAGGCATGTCCAGCGTCGCACCATGCGTCGATGGTGTTTCCAGCAGCACTAGTCACCATATAGGTGAGGCGGTAGTTGCTGCTTTTCGCTCCGGTCATCGTTGGGTGAATATAGATGTTCTTACGGTTATTAGAAGAACTGAAAGATATTTCCACAGTACTAGAGGAATTGAAGTAGGAACTGAACTGAGAGCCACTCAAAGTAGTGCTACTGGTAATCTCATCGCTGGTATAGAGGATGGCACCGGTGCTTCGGTTCACCACAAGCACCTTGAGCTTGAGCTGGTCGTTGGTCCTACCCCAGATGTCCATAATGGCATTGCCATAGTAAGATGAACCACCCACGTTGGCACTACCAGTAGAAGACTCGTGCATGATGACAAAGGCATCGGTCTCGCTCGAGAGCGTCTTTTTGGCATAGCCAGTGACATCGGCCTCGTTGCCCGAAGAAAGCAAGATAACTGCCCCATATTGGTTGGCTACTTGGTCGTAAGCGCGGCAGATGTAGCTCGAGCCGTCGTGAGGGCCAGTGTTAGAGCCCAAACTGATGCTGATGACACAAGGTTTGCCCTGGTTCTTGGCATAGTTTGCGATGTATTTCGCACTGTTGGCAATAGCAGTTTGCGACAAATTATCTCCCAAGCCGCAGAGCACCAGATCGCAGTCGGGAGCCATACCAGCATAGTTGCCTACCTCTGACCCGCCAGCGCAGCCGCTGGTGTGGGTGCCGTGGCTCTCAGCAGTGTAGTCGGTTGTGAGAGCGGCAATCTGCGCGGGAGTTGTGTAATGATAGCCAGGAAGTGTGGTGGTGCCCACCTGTGGCGCGGTGCCGCCATTGGCTTCGGTGGCGTTGGGCATATACACCGCTTTGATGCGGTTGTTGCCCGAAGCGTCGAAAAACGCGCGGTGATTATAGTCCATGCCTAAGTCGATGACACCTACTACAACTCCTGTGCCACGGAAGTTCTGAGGCAGCCCGTTGCTAGTTCCGTTCCATGCCTTAACGGCTTTGGTGACGTTCTTGGCTTGATCGGTGTATTTCTGCGCAATCTGTGAGACGGCAATCTGCTGCACACAGTCAAGGTTTGCCACCTGCTCTACCTTGTTGATAGGAACGAGAGCTGTTACCAGGTCGTCAAACTCGCCAGTGATAGTCACTCCCATAGCCTTGAGTTGGGCTGTGGATTTACCATTGAGCAAAATAAAGCAGTCTATGGTCTCCACGCCATTCACCGCCTTTGTTTTGCTAAACAGTTTCTTGTCGGCTTGCTGAGCTATGCCATTGGCATAGTTTTGCAAGAACAATTTTGTCGGCGCGCTAATCTTGTCGTTAGCAACCATAGCCAGCGACAACATCAGTGTCAAAAATAAAATTAGTCTTCTCATTGTATTAAAGTTATTTTGTTTTGGTGATTTATCTCTCAAATAATCGCAAAAAGCAAATCAATCTACAAATTTACACAAAATTACAACATCAACACTAAGAAAAACCTTTTTTAACGACTAAATGCAAAAAAATGAGACTCGCTGTATATAAAACAACAGGCAATTACTACGCATATAGGAGACCCTTGAGGATTGAGGGGCGCTTCGCTTAAAATTTGATTAAAATTTATTATAAAATTTCATATACACTGAGAAAATTTTTATTTCAATTTTCATTCAATTTTGAGCGCGTAGCGCGACCCTTTAGGCACAAGGGCTAGGTGATGTTCGAAAAAACCAGCGTGGGAGAATTGTCCTTAATTCCCCCACGCGTAGTGTTATTAATTATTGTCCTTAATCGTCTTAAAATAACTAGGCGCAGCACTATTACTCCAGCAGGATGCTGTAAATGGCGGTCACATCGGCTGCGGTGATTATGCCGTCGCCGGTTTGGTCACCATTGACAACATGTGAGTAGTCGTCGTTGAGCAACACGTCATAGAGTGCTGTCACATCGGCTGCTGTGACTACGCCGTCACCGTTCACATCGCCAGCAATAACCTCAATCACTGGCGCATTGCGGTAAATTACCTCAAGGCCTGGAATAAGCATCGTGTATTGCTTGCCCACAGTGGATTTTCCTAAAGTCACCTGGATATAAGACAACTGAATGGGGTAATTGCCCATGTCGTCGGCATCTATCCACTGGTCAATGGGCAGGTCGATAGTGGTCTCCACATTAGCAGGTATTGAATCGGGGGTAACGGCGGGGAAACTAATTTTGCCGCCGTTGGGCCTTAGGGCGAAGGTGATGCCAGTCACTGGAGCCTCGCCAGGATTGATGCGAACACGCAAAGTGTCGGGAAGGCTCCAAAGTGTTATGGCCTTATTCATTCGCAGATAGTTGACACGCGCGCTAGTACCAGTATAAGTCACCTGCACGCCGTTGTCAAGCGGGGATATTTCATAGTTCTTTCCTCCACTCATGGAAAAACTCCAGGTGCTCAGGTCCATCTCAGGATCGAGGGGATATACACGCTTTATGGGCTTCTGCACGGTCACTTTCATACTCAGTGACTTGTCCTCGAGCACACCAGTGACTATTGCCTCGCCGTCGCGCACACCTTGCAGCACGCCGGTGTTCTCATCAATTACGACAATGCTCTCATCGCTGCTGCTCCATGTGAGAGCCTCTGGGTCGAGGGGCATTATGGTCTCCCCCACTTGGCTCTCCACACCTACGGCGTAGGTGCGGTAAGTATCGGTAATGATGGAGTCATTGGTGAGACTCATGTCGTCACCACTTCCCACGATGGAGATTGGCAATGAGGCTGTGATGCCGTTATACACAGCGGTTAAAACACCATCGCCGCTGCCTGTGCCAAAGAAGGTGTTGCCGTTTTTGATGGTGCCCAGGCTCTCAGGGGCCTCAAGCGTGAAGCCCTGCACGTCGGTGTCGATGAGCATGCCATACTGGTTGTAACCGTAAATCACTGGGGTATAAACACCATATTTTGGCACTCGCTGGGTCCAATCTTTGAAACGTATCTCGGCAATCTCCTCGTCGTCGGGGGCGCTGCTCACGAGGAACAGACCATTGCTGTCGGCACGCTCACGACCGTCGCTAGGGACATTTCTGACACCCAAAGCACTGGTATAGAGAGTTGTGGAGCCTCCTCCGTCAAGGTTCATGCCTTCGGTAGCGCCAGCATAGCGCAGCAAGTCGCCAAGATGCGATGTGCGGCAGCCGTCGCTGATTAGCGAGCGGCCATCCACCACAAGGAAAATCACCGTCTGGCCGCCATTGGCGAAGCCTATGCAGGTGCGAGGATGCATATCGGGGTTACCGTCGTTGATGGTCTCGCCGTTGCGCAGCATCCAGGGCTGGCCGCACACCACCTCACGAGGGTTAATCTTGGTGCCGCCAGTCACAGCGTTCATGGTCACGGTCACCTCATCGCCCTCTTGCAAGCCTGCGATGAAATCGGCAGTAGAGCCTTGTCCATGCAGCACATATCTTCCAACGGGCACCGTCATGTCGCCAGCAGTGCTTGGCACGCCAGTGATTACCATCTTGAAAGGTTCCAGGAAGTTAAAGGTGTCACCCTCTACTAGCATTGCCTCCACCTCGCAGCATGTGCTAGTCTGGTTAGTGTGACCGTAATATCGGTCGTTGTAGAACGTAATGACGTTGTTGCTCGCGTCGGTGTTCACGCCGCCAGCACTTACTGTTGTTCCGTTATAAGTAACCGAGCCACTGAACGACACCGCGTTGATATAAGAATTGCGGTTCTCGTCAAAGACATATTTGTATTCATCGCCATTGAGTCGATACACCACTCCATCGCCTATGCAGGTGCCTATGGGCGTTCCCACCATCGACACGCCTTGAGTAGTGG
>JAFZUL010000137.1 GCA_017618355.1 Muribaculaceae bacterium | reverse complement strand
CAACGTCCTCGCCCTGAGCATTGATCAGGTACTCGCCGTTGAAGAGGTTCTCACCAGTAGCAGCGTCACGCGAGAAGCAAACGCCAGTAGCAGAGTTGTTACCCATGTTACCGTAAACCATCGCCTGTACGTTAACAGCGGTGCCATACTCCTCGGGGATGCGGTTCATCTGGCGATAGAGGATAGCGCGCTCGTTGTTCCAGCTGTCGAATACAGCGCAGATTGCGCCCCACAGCTGATCCCAAGCGCTAGTTGGGAAGTCCTTGCCAGTATTGTTCTTAACAGCCTCCTTGAAGAGCGTAACCAGAGTCTTGAGGTCATCAACCTCGAGCTCGGTGTCGAACTTCACACCCTTGTCGGCTTTCACTTTCTCAATGATAGCCTCAAATGGGTCGATGTCGGTCTTGTTCTCGGGCTTCATGCCAAGCACTACGTCACCATACATCTGCACGAAACGGCGATAGCTGTCCCAAGCAAAACGGGGATTTCCACTCTTCTCGGCCAGTGTAGCAGCCACCTCGTCATTGATGCCCAAATTGAGCACTGTGTCCATCATGCCAGGCATCGAAACAGGAGCACCAGAGCGCACCGAAACGAGTTGGGGGTTAGATGGGTCGTTAAACTTGTTGCCAGTAAGGCTCTCGATGTGAGCAATAGACTTCTCAACGTCGCCCTTAATGAGTTTGATAACTTCGTCGCGACCCTTCTCGTTGTAGAGGCGACACATTTCAGTGGTGATAGTGAAACCAGGAGGAACAGGCACACCAATGAGGTTCATCTCGGCGAGGTTAGCACCTTTACCTCCAAGGAGGTCTCTCATGTCGGCACTACCTTCTGCTTTACCGTTACCGAAAGTGTAGATTGTCTTCATTTTGTTAATAGTGAATTTAGATATAAAAATGAATAATTATTAGAATTATTTCTTATAAAACGCTGGTTGGCAGTTGATTTCATCATCATTGCGCCAGCTTTGAGGTTTTGCAAGTGCAAAGGTAGTGAAAATCTTTGATTAATTTATGAAATTTATTATATTTAATAATGTATTATTTGTGCAATCCTTTGAGTGGATTATTCTGGAAGTCGTCATTTTAAATACTGGCGAGTCATAACAAAAAATAAAGGCTTCATATCGTGATGATATGAAACCTCTATTTCGTTAAATTCTTGCTTTGGAAGCTTATTTAACCTTAGCAGCGAGTTCAGCACCTGCTTTGAATTTAATCACCTTTCTTGCGGGGATAACGATTTTCTCCTTGGTAGCAGGATTTACGCCTGGGCGCTCACCTTTCTTAACAACAGCGAATGTGCCGAAACCGATAAGAGCAACTTTGTCGCCCTTAGCGAGAGCACCACCCATTGCGCCGAGAGCAGCCTCGAGGGCAGCCTTAGCTTGAACTTTAGTTAATTTTGCTTCGTTAGCAATAGCGTTTACTAAATCTGTTTTGTTCATAATAATTGATGATTAAAATAGTTAACAAAATAGTTTTGAATGCTTTTAACATCGCAAATATAGAAAAACAAAAACAATCAGCAAAGAAAAAAGGTAGATTTTTTATATTTTTTATTAAAAAAGGTCATTTTTCGACCCTAAAATGGTGGTTTTTCGTGTTTTTGATATAATTTTGTGCTTTGAAACAACGAATTATGTTATTCATAAAATTAGTATAAAATAGTCAAATTCCAAAACATCAGAACGATAATATGAGCGCAAAAGTACGTTGGAACTCTCCCTCTATTCCAACAGTCACAAAACACCTTATAATAATCAATGCTATTTTATGGCTTGCCACCATGATGCTGAAATCTCGTGGCATCTATTTGGACGAGTATCTTGGCCTCCATTTCTGGAAGGGTAGTGATTTCAAGTTCTACCAGTTTTTTACCTACATGTTTATGCATGACAGCAGCAGTTTCAGTAACGGTTTTATGCACATATTCTTTAATATGTTCACGCTGTATATGTTTGGCATGCTGCTCGAGAAGGTCATGGGCATGAAGCGTTTTATTTTGTTTTACTTGGTATGCGGTGTTGGAGCAGGACTTGTTCAGGAACTTGTGTGGCAGTTTACTTGGCCAAATATATTAGCTGACATTAATAATGTTTCTACATCAGTTATTAATGATGCCATAAATTCAGGAGAACTTGACAAAGGATTTTTGAATGAGTATTATAATAATCTAATCACCGTGGGCGCTTCGGGTGCAGTGTTTGGCATCTTGCTGGCATTTGCGATGGTATTCCCCAATATCCCTCTATATATAATGTTTATCCCTATTCCTGTTAAAGCCAAGTGGGCAGTGATAGGATTTGCTGTGATAGAGTTGTTCTTTGGCGTATCAGGCGTGATGGACAGTGTGGCTCATTTCGCTCACTTGGGCGGAATGTTGTTTGGACTCATTCTGATATTATACTGGAGGAAAAAAGGCTTATTCAACAACTACTATGTCTATAGTTGATGACTTAAAGACACGCTATAAGGGCAGCTCGCTGCTTGTACGTTTCATCTATATCAACATCGCAGTATTTGTGGTGTTGAGATTAGTTGGCTTTATCTCTTTTCTTGCTACTGGTTCAAGTGCCTCTTTAGTTCAATGGGTTGAGTTGCCGTCAAATCTCCACGCCTTTTTGCTGCGGCCCTGGACGTTGATAACCTATATGTTCTCGCACTATGATGTGATGCATATCTTGTTCAACATGTTGTGGCTGTATTGGCTTGGACGCATATTCTTGGAGTTCTTTAATTCTCGCCAGATGGGCGGACTTTATGTGCTCGGCGGAATAGGTGGAGCCGCTCTTTACTTGTTGTGCTATAACTTAATTCCTCACTTGTCGAGTAATCACTCTTTACTGCTTGGCGCATCGGCATCAGTATTGGCAATAGTAGTGGCTATAGCGTTATATCGTCCAGATTATCCCATTCAGCTATTTATCTTTGGCCGCATTTCACTTAAATGGATTGCTATCATTAGTGTTTTCATTGACATCATAGGCATTGAGAACAATAATATGGGCGGTCACATAGCGCACTTGGGTGGAGCGCTTGTGGGACTGTGGTTTTGGCTGGCTATAAAAAGTGGTCACGATATCACATCGTGGATAAACCGCTGCATTGATGCTGTGGTTATGCTGTTCAAGAAACACCCATCAAAGACCCCACGCGATCCTCGTGCGGAACATGGGCCTAAATATAAATATCATAAATCCACTTCGAGCGGCTCATCTACCCAACAAAAAGACAACACCCCTAGTGAGTCCAGTGATTTTGACGAGGAAAAACTAGATGAGATACTTGGAAAACTAAAGCAGTCGGGGTATGCCGCCTTAACTGATGAAGAGAGAGAATTCCTGTTTAATGCCTCTCGTAAGAGATGAAATAAGACAATGAGCATCGACAGCAAGAATATTGGCAAGAAAGGATTAAAAATGGGCAAGAACACTGTCAAGGTGATACTTTTGTGCATTACAGTGCTCATGGCGTTGCTGCTTGTTGCCTCGGCTTGGGGTGGATATGTCAACCCAACTAAATTCTCATTCTTGTCGGTCCTCACGCTTGGCTTGCCGCTAATCCTCATCATTAATTTTGTGATAATGATAACCTGGCTGGTGGTGTTGCAATGGCGTTACGCATTGATAAGTCTTGCGGCAATTCTCCTTTCATGGGGTAGTGTGAGGATGGTTTTTCCTATCAACTTGTTCTCAAGTTCGACAGAGGCAACCCCAGAGAATAGCCTGCGTGTCTTGACATTCAATGTGATGAATTTTGGACCCTACGACCCAAGCAATCACATACCATCAAAGTCGATGCGTTATACACTCGACCAGAATGCCGATGTTGTCTTGCTTCAGGAAGGTTCACAGGAGCGCAATTACCTGAAGCTATCAAACGTAGAGATGATGTCGGAAGAATTGGAGAACAAATACCCTTATCATAGTGATGGCCGTCATGATTTAATGATTCTGTCGAAATATCCTTATACTGTTATAAATGACACGATATTAAAAACTGGCCCTGAAAATGTAAAGAGTCGTGATCCCGAATATCAGTACTATGCTCGTGGATATGACTTGGAACTGCCTAATGGTAAGCAGTTAAGGATAGTGAATCTTCATCTTCACACAATTGGACTTGATGATGGTGACAGAGAGTTATACATGAATATTACTAAAAACAATATCGACAGCGAGGAGGAATTCCGCAAGATAAAAAGCTCGCTATATAATAAGCTATGCGCTACTTTTAAGTATCATGCTCACGAGGCCCAGATGGTCAGGAATTTCCTCGACAAAAGTCCAGGTAATGTTATAGTGTGTGGTGACTTCAACGACACTCCAGCATCTTATAGTTACCGCACCGTGCGTGGCGATGACATGAGAGACGCATTTATGGACTGCGGCTTTGGGTTCAAGCACACATTCCATGACAATCGCCTATATTTCAAGATTGACCACATAATGTATCGCGGCGACCTTGAGGCGGTAGATTGGTATCGAGATAAAGCTGGTGACAGCGACCATTACCCTCAAGTGGCGACCTTCGTTTGGAAATAATATTAACTAATTAATAATTCGTGATTTATGAGAAAAATTATTGTATCATTACTTGCAATCGCTGTTTTGGCTCTGCCAGCAGCAGGCAAAACACCTAAGAAAGTGAAAGCTAACGAAAACGGAAACCCTTTCTTGACGGAATATACCACTAAATATAAAATTCCGCCATTCGAGAAAATCAAGTATGAACACTATCTGCCAGCATTGGAGCAAGGTATTGCTCAGCACAATCAAGAGATTGAGATGATTGCTTATGCGCGTCAGACTCCTACTTTCGAGAATACCGTCCTCGCTCTCGACAACAGTGGAGAGACTTATAATAAGGTATGTGCTGTGTTTGTGGCTCTTAACGAGAGCGACGCCACTCCCGAGATGCAGGAAATTGCCGAAAAGTTCATGCCAATGATGACCGCCCACAACGATGAGATTTACATGAACGAAGGTCTCTTCTCACGTATCAAGATGGTGTATAACAATGCTGACCAAATGGGTCTTGATCCAGTTCAGAAACGTCTTGTAGAGAAATACTACAAGAAGTTTGTGCGCAAGGGCGCGCTGCTCAATCCAGAGCAAAAAGAGGAGCTGATGAAAATTAATCAGCGTGAGGCTGAGGTAGAGCTCGCCTTTGGCAAGAACGTGATGCGCGAGATGAGCGAGAATGTGATTTATGTCACCGACAAGGCTCAACTATCAGGTCTTTCTAAAGAGGTTATTGATGGTGCTGCCGAACTCGCAAAAGAGCGTGGCCAACAGGGTTGGGGATTCACTGCTTCGGCAGCTACACGCCTTGCTGTGCTCAATGATGCCGATAACCGCGATCTGCGTGAGAAGATGTACAAGTTATACACCAGCACCGCAAGTCACGGTGATGAGTGGGACAACAGCAAGAACATCAACGAGGTCCTTAAGCTGCGTCAGCGAAAAGCCAACTTGCTGGGCTTTGATACCTATGCCGATTATGCTTGCGATGCTGTGATGGCCAAGACTGTGGAGAACGCTGAAGACCTGCTTATGCAGATTTGGTGGCCTGCCATCAAGAAAGTTGACGAGGAAGTTGCTGATATGCAGAAGTATGCCAACGCTCATGGCGCAAACTACAAACTAGAGCCTTGGGATTACTATTACTATGCCAACAAGGTGAAAGCTGAGCGTTACAGCTTCAGCGAGGATGAGATTCGTCCTTATTTTGAGCTTAACAGCGTGGTAAAGAATGGTATATTCTATGTCGCCAACAAACTCTACGGCATCACATTTACTGAGATGAAAGATGCTCCTAAGTATAACCCCGAGGTTACCGTCTATGACGTGAAAGATGCTCAGGGCAAACATCTTGCAGTGTTTATGACCGACTACTTCCCACGTGCAACTAAGGCTCAGGGCGCTTGGATGAATGAGATGAACATGTCTTACAACTACAATGGTGTTGTTGAGCGTCCAATCATTTACAACGTGGGCAGCTTCAATCCTCCAACTAAGGACACTCCCTCGTTGCTCTCAATCGACCAAGTGGAGACTGTTTTCCACGAGTTTGGACACGCACTTCACGGAATGCTGACACAAGTGGCTTATCGTGGCCTTGAAGGCACAAACATCGACCGTGATATGGTTGAGATGCCTTCACAAATCAATGAGCACTGGATGCTTGTTCCTGAGGTTCTCAAGAACTATGCTAAGCACTACAAAACTGGTGAGGTAATTCCTCAAGCACTTGTTGATAAGCTTATAGAGTCATCTAAGTTCAATCAAGGCTTTATGACTACCGAATTGGTGGGCGCCGCTTTGCTCGACATTGAGTGGCACAAGTTGAACTGGTGTGACAATAT
>JAFZUL010000136.1 GCA_017618355.1 Muribaculaceae bacterium | reverse complement strand
ATGGTGTCAGCAAAATCCTTCTTCGAGAAACGAATTGGAGCCGTTGCGCTCTTTATCAAGTCTTGTGCCACAATAGAAGTCGTGGCAATGATAGCGATCAGTGCGATGATGATAGTTTTCTTCATACTCGTTTATTTCAGTGAAATATTTCGGATGACGAATGCACCCTCGCCGTCACCAGCCTTGAAGTCGAAGGATTCTGGAATGGTATCGAATGGCTCGAAGGTGAGCGTGAAGTCTGTGTAATTTATGATGCCAAAGGTGTTTACTTCGGGATTGTTGTCCACATCGAGTTTGACACCATCGGCGGCTGTAAGTTTGTATCGCTTACCATTAGCCTCAAGATATGATTCCTTGGGGATGTTGAAGCAATCGTTTTTCGCTAAGTATATGCGGAAGTGCACCTTAGTGCTCTCTGCATTGGTTTCTGTTTGACGAACAGCCCCCCACAAGTAAGAGCTGTTGTCTTGTTTAGGACCTTTGAGGGCCTCGGCCATACCAAAGAACCATCCAATGCTATATCCCATATTCTTCCAAATGACACGACCTTGGGGCGAAATCATAATGAAGATAGGTGTGGCGGGATAGTCGCAATAGTGGCCATCGATGCCACCTCGGCGCATCTTCCCGTCGTTCCAGTTCTTAAAGTCTATCTGTGTTTCTTGAGCATACTTTTGCCATGTAGAAAGCTTGTCAAGGTTGACGCCAATTACATCCAGTTTGTCTTTGTTTCGAAGATATACCTCGTTTAGCTCTGGGAGTGTAGCAAGACTCACGCCACAACCGAAGCTCCAGAAGACCAGCATTACATAGCGCCCATCGACCATGGCCTCGAAAAGATGATGCATATTACCTTGCAAATCGAAGAGTTCTCCATCAACGGCTTCTTCGCTCACCTGCAACACATGTGGCGGATATAATAATGCATGTATCGCCGCCAATTCCTGTTCGAACCCTTTGGGAGCGCGCGCAGCAGTGGCAGCCTCTAACTCCTTGAGCTGTTGTGTGTAGGGAAACACATCGAGGGCGTCGTAGTTCTTTTTTAATAGAGCCACATACTCTAACTCGTGCAGCGATGCCGCATCAACAGGTAGCGAAGGCAGTAAATCCATTGTTTGCTTGAGTACTTTTAAAACGGCATGTTGAGTCTTTCCCCAAGTAGTTTCACCTATACAAAGCAGAACGTACTCCTTGACGGCATCATAATTGTGCTCAATGATGCGATTTGATGTTTGCTGTTCGGCTATGGGACTATCAACTTTCCACAGAGGATAGAGGCAGTCGGTGCCCGTGAGTTCTATCACCGCATCTGGTTTCAGATAGAGGGATAATGAGGTGTTAGGACAGCCTTCGCCATTTAGCATCAAATCGCTATGGGTGAGTTCGGCTACAGGCACGTTAAGCGTGAAGTGTCCGCCAACAACGGTGTCGTTAGCAATAGGTGCATTGTCGATATAACTTGTAGCAACCGTACCATCTTTAAGTGCGGGTGAATAACCTTTAATTGTCGCTGTCTTTGTAGACTGTGCCCAGCCCGTCAAAGCGATGAGGGCGAGTAGTGCGGTGATGATGGTTTTCTTGTTCATGATTCTTTGTTTTTTATACGTTTCGTGCTGCGAAGTTACAAAAAGTCATGCGAAAAAGCCTCGGCGAAACCCGAAAAAAGGTCGCCGAGGGCAAAAGTCTGAAACTAGTTTCAGTGTTTTGATGTAGAAATAACATTTTGGGGCTCCAATCGTTCTTTTAATTGTCAATAAGACCTGCTGGATTCCCTCTCCTTCGTGTCACGATATACTCCGTT
>JAFZUL010000135.1 GCA_017618355.1 Muribaculaceae bacterium | reverse complement strand
GGGGGTGGGGGGAGTATGATACTCTAGAGCGTGATGGTCGCTCCTCCAAACATATAAATTAATTCTAAGATTATATAACTTGAAATGAAATACATCAACATCCTTTTGGTGACATTAGTTGCGTGTGCGACAGCGTTTTCTACCCAAGCCCAGCGCGTGGGCGAGTTTATGCCGGTAGCTGCACCCGAAATCCCTGAGTCAATCAACTTCTGCGGAGACCATGTGAGCTTCGACCGCATCGATATGGCCGAGCGACTCGACCGCGAGATGACATCGGTGATTTATGGCCAGACTACGACCTCGCTCATCATCAAGCGCGCAAACCGCTATTTCCCTCGCTTGATTGAGATTCTGAAAGAATACAATATGCCCGAGGATCTTATCTACCTTGCAGTTGCCGAGAGTTCGCTCGACATCAACGCTCTCTCGCCAGCTAAGGCAGCAGGTATATGGCAGTTCATGGCGGCTACAGGAAAGCAGTATGGCCTCGAGGTCAACGATGATGTTGATGAGCGTTATGACCCTGAGAAAGAGACCGTAGCGGCATGCAAATATCTGCGTGACGCCTATTCAAGATATCACAACTGGGCTACCGTGTGCGCCAGCTATAATGCCGGCACGGGACGCATCACCAACGAACTCTCCTCGCAGCAGGTGAGCAATTCTTTTGACCTGCGACTGGTGAGTGAGACCTCGCGCTATGTCTTCAGAATCATCGCCTACAAGCTCTTCCTAGAGAATCCCAAGAAATATGGCTACCGCATCTATAGTAACCAGCTTTATCAGCCCATCGACTGTGAGGTGATTGAGGTGAGTCAGCCCGTTTCTAACTGGGTGACATGGGCAAAGGAGCATGGTATCTCTTATATGCAGTTGCGTGACGCAAATCCTTGGATTAGAAGCACAAAACTCCCTAACGCCTCGGGAAAAGTATATAAGGTCAAGGTGCCCAAGCAAGAATCGCTCTATCGCAGCAAGGCAGGCAACAAAGTATATAACCGGAACTGGGTGGTCGATTGATTTTTACCAATCAACCAATTTGTGATAATTCGTGGTTTTTGAGTGAATGAAGATTAACGGCAAGGATGTAGATGGTGTGCAGGTGCAAGGCGCACGCGTGCACAATCTCAAGAACATAGATGTGGATTTGCCGCACTATAGCCTAAGTGTGATAACTGGGCTTAGTGGCAGCGGCAAGTCGTCGCTGGCTTTCGACACTATTTTTGCCGAAGGTCAGCGCCGCTATCTTGAGACTTTCTCGTCCTATGCCCGCAATATGCTCGGAGTGCTTGAGCGCCCCGATGTCGATAAAATCTCGGGCCTTAACCCTGTTATCTCGATAGGGCAGAAGACCACCAACAAGAACCCGCGTTCAACAGTGGGCACCACTACTGAGGTCTATGACTACCTACGTCTGCTTTATGCGCGAGCCAGCGATGCTTTCAGCTATCTCTCGGGTGAGAAGATGGTGAAATATTCGCTCGACAAGATTCTCAACCTTATCCTTGAGCGATATGATGGGAAGAAGATATACCTCCTTGCACCACTGGTTAAGAATCGAAAGGGCCACTACAAGGACCTCTTTGAGCAACTACGCAAGAAGGGCTATCTGCACGTGAGGGTCGATGGCGAACTGCGAGAGATTACCTTCGGCATGAAACTCGACCGCTACCGCAACCACGACGTGGAACTGGTGGTGGATCGCCTCAAAGTGGCGCAGAAAGATGAGGTGCGGCTACGCGACACTATCAACACCTGCTTCAAGCAGGGCGATGGGCAACTTATGGTGATGGAAGCCGATAGTGATACACTTGAGCATTACAGCCGTTCGCTTATGGACCCCGCCACGGGATTGTCCTATGCCGAGCCAGCTCCGCACAGCTTCTCGTTCAACTCTCCTCAAGGCGCGTGCCACAAGTGCAAGGGGCTGGGATATGTCAATATCATCGACAAAGACAAGATTATGCCCGACCCGTCAATCTCGATTCGTGACGGCGGCATCACAACTCTTGGAAAATATAAGAACTCGCTGATTTTCTGGCAGATTCAGGCTATCTGCGAAAAATATGGCGCTTCGCTCGACACGCCGCTCAACCAGTTGCCCGAGGAGGCCATCGACGACATCCTTAACGGCACTGATGAGCGGCTCAACATCAAGAACGAGACGATGAGCATAAATAACTATTTCCTCGCCTATGAGGGACTGGTGAAGTACATTGAGATGCAGCAGAGCGAGAATGCTACATCAAAGGCGCAGAAGTGGGCGGGTCAGTTCTTTTCGAGAGCTGTTTGCCCAGAATGCCACGGCGACCGACTTAACAAGGTGGCGTTGCATTTCAGGCTCGGCGGCAAGAATATCGCCGAACTAGCGCGTATGGACATCGCCCAACTGCGGGAATGGATGCTTGATCTGAAAAACCACATCTCCGAGCGCCAGTGGGCGATTGCCGAGGAGGTCGTGAAGGAGATAAACAGCCGTCTGTCGTTTATGCTCGACGTGGGGCTCGACTATGTGTCGCTCAACCGTAGCAGCGCGTCGCTCTCGGGCGGTGAGAGTCAGCGCATCAGGCTCGCCACACAGATTGGCTCACAGTTGGTCAATGTGCTTTATATTCTCGACGAGCCGAGCATCGGTCTGCACCAGCGCGACAATCAGCGGCTTATCAATTCGCTTAAGCATCTGCGTGACGAGGGAAATACTATCCTTGTGGTGGAGCATGACCGTGACATGATGCTCGAGGCCGACTATGTGGTGGATATTGGACCAAAGGCGGGTAGGAGAGGGGGAAATGTTGTCTTCTCGGGATCACCGCAGCAACTTCTCAAAGCCGACACCATCACAGCACGATATCTCAACGGCAAGGAACGCATCGAGATTCCCGCTGAGCGCCGACCAGGTAATGGCAAGTCGATAACGCTGCATGGCTGCCGTGGCAACAACCTTAAGAATGTGGACGTGACTATTCCGCTTGGTGTGCTTATCTGCGTCACAGGTGTGAGCGGCAGCGGCAAGTCCTCGCTTATCAACGCCACTTTGCAGCCCATTCTCAGCCAGAAGTTCTACCGTTCGCTTACCGAGCCGCTGCCTTACGACTCCATCGAGGGTTTGGAGAATATAGACAAAGTTGTCACCGTAGATCAGTCGCCGCTAGGACGCACGCCGCGCTCTAACGCCGTGACTTATACCAATATCTTCACTGACATCCGCAACCTTTTCGTCAATCTGCCCGAGGCGAAGATTCGTGGCTACAAGCCTGGACGCTTCTCGTTCAACACCAGCGGTGGACGCTGCGAGGTATGCAAGGGTAACGGATACAAGACGGTGGAGATGAACTTCCTGCCCGATGTGCTCGTGCCTTGCGAGGCATGTGGCGGCAAGCGCTACAACCGCGAGACGCTCGAGGTACGCTTTAAGGGCAAGTCCATCGCCGACGTGCTCGACATGACAATCAATCAGGCGGTGGAGTTCTTTGAGGCGGTTCCGAATATTCTCCACAAGATAAAAGTGCTGCAAGATGTGGGACTGGGCTACATCAAACTCGGTCAGCCGTCAAGCACACTTTCGGGTGGCGAGAGCCAGCGCGTGAAACTTGCTGCTGAACTCTCAAAGAAGGACACAGGCAAGACGCTTTACATCCTAGACGAGCCAACTACTGGCCTGCACTTCGAAGACATTAAAATCCTGCTCGGCGTGCTCAACCGACTCGTTGCTAAAGGCAACACCGTAATCGTCATCGAGCACAACATGGATGTGATAAAATGCGCCGACTACATCATCGACCTCGGCCCAGACGGCGGCCGCAACGGCGGTGAAGTAGTCGCCACCGGCACCCCCGAGCAAGTCACCCAATCCCCCAACTCCATCACAGCAAAATACCTGAAAAAGGAACTGAAAGCTAATGAATAGGGCAAGATGCAAAATGCCGATTTTGCTGCTTTCAAGGAAAAACTAATTTAAAATTTGAATTATCTTGAAGTTATTGCTATATTTGCAATCGCATGTGTGACAATACTGTCAGACAACAAGAAATATCATATTAACCAATAAAAATCATTATGGCACAAGTTTTTACATGTACACTGAAAGAGGCTCGGGCTGGGATGCCTAAGGGGACAACGATTCAGGTTGTCTCGAGCTTCTCATCACCGGCCGATTATGAGATTGGCGATGAATGTGAACGTCGTTTTGGGCGTAAGGCTCGCGAAGCTCAGTATGTGGGCTACTGGATAATTAAGAAAGGCTAAGCGTCATGCGGCAGGTTTTTACGGCTAGCAGGGTGACTGATGGCAATGCGCTGTTCCCCGACAAGATTATCATCACCGATGAGTTTTTCATCTTCCGCAAGGCTAGGGTGATTGGCTATGAGGAGAAGAAGATAAGATTCAGCTCCATCGGGAGCGTGTCGCTGAACAGACACCTTCTCTTTTCTGACATCATTGTTGAGACTAACGGCGGACAAGTGATAGTTGCAAATGGTTTTTCTCATAGCGACGCCAAACGCATAGCAGAACTACTCAGTTGACAAATTCAGTCACAGGAGCATTTGTTTTACCCAAATTGGCCTATACCAATTTGGGTAAAATTTTTTAGTTTAATGCGTAGTTGTGTTGCATTAGCAACGCAACATTCTTGACGTGAAATGGGGGCATGGTTGTTGATTGAATGAAAATGGGGCTTGTCCAAAAGTCGGTTTTATTCTTAATTTGCTAGTAAAATAACTCGATGAGAATCGCGTGTGATTCACCATGCCAGTAATCGGTGGGCAAAAAATGATGGGGTGGGATAGGGCGGTGAGTGCTCCTGGAGTGGAGGAAGCAATTTGGGTTTTCTGGAATCGAAAAATGGTGTCTTGTCTCAGCTCTAGATAGAGGCGAAATGACAGGCCACAGTCTTGAATTAAGGCCGAAAAACGTCAAAAAGGGCTATGGAACTTCTGTTTTTACTTATAATCTGTAATGGTAACGGCTGTTTTGAGGCAAAAAGGACCTCAAATGGGTGGTTTATGCGCTTTTTTGACACGATTTTGAGTGGATGTCACATAGCTTTGCTTGGTATTGTAAACTAGCTGAAAATCAGTTGATTGTTGTGTTAGGAGTAGGGTAGAAGTACTGATTTTAAGTGGCTGAGAATTTAAAATCTGGGCTAAAGTCGGGTATCCTTGCTGTTTATCGCCAAAAATCTCGTTTTTTCATTAAAATGGTAAGTTTACCATTCATGGTTTACCAAAGTTAATCAAGGAGTGGGGCAGCGGTTTTGCAAATCAAAACAGAAAATTCAGCTATCATAAACCTGAATTTTGCCACGCGTCTGGAGTGTCATTTCGAGAATTTGCATTATTGAAATTTGCAAACCCAAATAAAATAGCGATTAACAGATGTTTACATTTAATGTATTTAGATGAAAATCAGCAAAATAGCTATGCTTATGTTTAGCGTTTAATCAGTAAAATCGCCGCTTTTGCGCCAAATGTGCATCTCTGGCGCTTTGTGCTGATTGTAACGCACTGATACAACTTATTATATGGCATAAACTTTGCAGTGTTACTTTAATGTGTGGTAAAGGTGTCGTGGTTGCAGAATAAAACAGCTAATTTTTGAAATAAAAAATGTAAATTCGAAGATTTTTGTTTAAAAATTTGGATTTTTCAATAGGTCGCTGTAAATTTGCAAACGAAAAATTTGTAATTGTTAATAGCATTATGGACATTATTTCCCGCTTAAAACGCTTCTTAGAGCAGAATGGCATCTCCAACTCGCAGTTCGCCGACACTTGTGAGATTCCTCGCCCAACACTCTCTCAGCTCCTCAATGGACGCAACAAAAAAGTGAGTGATGAGGTGATCTCGAAGATTCACGCAGCTTATCCTGCGTTGAATATTATGTGGCTTATGTTCGGCGATGGTGAGATGTTCGTTTCTGGAGCCGCTAGTTCATCAGGAAATGATGTGGCGCAATATTTGTCCAAAACTCCACAAAGTGGAAATTTATTCATGGGAAGTAATCCTGCACCGAATTCTTCTTCCAATCACTCCCGTCAGCCTTCGACTATTAGTTTCGAAGACGATAAGTCGGGGCGTAACAATGGCGGTGCCATGGCACTTTCTAATGCCCTCCAGAGCATCGCGCGAAGCAACGGCTCGTCGCCCTCTCCTATCTCACAGAGCCGTCGCATCGTCAACATTATGATTTTCTATGATGACAACTCGTTTGAGCAGATAGTGCCAAGATAAGCAATCTGCTCATATAGAAATTGCTCAAAAGACAGCATCTTTTGGGCAATTTTTTATTGCTCAATACGTTATTATATAATAATAGTTTCACATCATGTGAGTAACAACTAAATTGCCAAAAATGAGAAGATTCAGAAATATATTACTTGCAGCGGTGGCTGGGCTGTGTTGCCTAGGTGCTGGTGCGCAGGAGTTGAATTGCACCTTTGAGGTCGATTCCAAAAAGGTGAAGAATGCCAATAAGGATGTTTTCAACACCTTGAAGGAGGCTGTCAACGAGTACCTCAACACCACGGTATGGACCGACGCTCAGTTTGCCGCCAACGAGAAGATTGAGTGCAAAATGTTCTTGACAGTCGCCGAATATGACGAGTCGAACGGTACAATGAAGGGCGACCTCCAGATTCAGAGTTCGCGACCAGTGTATAACAGCTCTTACACCACTACCCTGATCAATTTCAAGGACACCCGAGTGGAGTTCACCTACGACAATAACGAGCAGCTCATTTACAACGAACAAGAGATGCAGAGCAATCTCACGGCAATTCTCAACTTCTATGCTCTTTTTGTCATAGCGATGGATTTCGACTCGTTTGCTCCAAACGGAGGCGACCCTTACTACGAGAAACTTGAGAACATCGTGCGCATGGCGCAGAGCAGTGGAGAGAGCGGCTGGAAGGCTTTTGAGGATTCTAAGAACCGAAGTGCGATTTTGAGCGCCTACACCGATAAGCAGACCTCAGCTATCCGCGAGGTTATTTACAACTACCACCGCCAGGGCCTTGACCAGATGGTGACTAGTGTGGACAAAGGCCGAGCCACAATTACCCAGCAAATGGAGACACTTAAGTCGATTTATGACGTGGCGCCCATGTCGGTATGCCTTTCGATGTTCAAAGACGCCAAGATGGACGAGCTGGTGAACATCTACTCCAAAGCCAACAGCACCGAGAAAGAGAAAGTGTATGAATTGCTCTATCCTCTCTACCCCACCGAGACCGAACGTCTGAACAAGATCAAGAACACGGAGAACCACTGATAAGAGTTCATAGTTTTTAGTTCTCAGTTCACAGTTCACAGTTCTCAGTTCAGAGTTCACAGTTCAGAGTTCATAGTTCACACAGTTTACAGTTCAAAGTTAAGCTCCCTATTGTCTTGTTTGCTTGTTGCCTCGTCAGCTTGTTTACTAAAATATGTTGAAACGATTATCTATATCTAACTATGCTCTCATCGACCAGCTTGAGATAGACTTTGAGCAGGGGCTCACTATCATCACTGGCGAGACGGGAGCAGGAAAATCTATCATACTCGGAGCGCTGTCGCTCATTCTGGGCGAGCGTGCCGACTCATCGTCAATTCGCGACAAAGAGCGCAAGACTGTGGTTGAAGCCACGTTCGACATCGAGGACTACACCCTCGAGTTTTTCTTTAGAGACAACGATTTGGACTACTACGACGGCGAATTAATCGTGCGTCGAGAGATAAACCCGAATGGACGCTCGCGAGCATTCGTAAACGACGGCGTGGTGGGGCTCTCTACCCTCAAGGAACTGATGACGCGCCTGGTGGATATTCACTCGCAGCACAGCAACATGCTGCTGGCGAGGCCCTCGTTCCAGCTCTCGATTCTTGACAACATTTCGGGTCACGATGACGAATTGAGTGAATACTACGATCTCTTCAACGAGTATAAAGCCACCGAGCGCCAACTCCATGAGCTTCGCGAGAATTACGACCGCAACCGCAGCGAGGAGGACTATCTGCGCTTTCAGCTTAACCAGTTGCAGGAGACTAACCTAAAAGCCGATGAGGACGAAGAGCTAGAGCAGCAGCAACGGCGACTTGCCAACGCTACAAGCCTCAAAGAAGACCTGTGGAAAGTAATCAACACCCTCAACAATGAGGACAATTCGCTGATTGACCAACTCCAGGACGTGCGTAACACCCTAGCCGATGCCGAGGAGAATCTCGATGAAGTGGCTGGAATGAGCGAGCGCGTGAGCAACGCTCTTATCGACCTCAAAGACATCGCGCAGAGCGTGGGTGCCATCGAGGAGAGCCTGAACAATGACCCTGCCGCATTGCAGCAGGTGGAGGAGCGCCTCAACACCATCTATTCGCTTGAGCGCAAGCACAACGTCAAGACCGTCAACGAACTGATAAAACTGCAACAGGTCTATGAGCATCGCCTTGCCGCAATCGACAGCAGCGAGGAGCGCATTACCAAGTTGCAGGAAATGCTTGAGAGCCAACGCGACAGAGCCTTACAGAAGGCTAAGGTCATCAGCGGCAATCGCAAGGCGGCAGCTGGGCAGTTTATGGCATCAGTGTTGCCACTGGCTCAGAACTTAGGGATGAAAAACCTGCAGTTCAACATCGACTTCAAACCTGTAGAGCTTAACGTCAATGGCTGTGACAGCGTAGAATTCCTTTTCGCATTCAACAAGAATCAGACGCTCATGCCCGTAAAGGACACCGCTTCGGGCGGCGAGATTTCGAGGCTTATGCTCTGCATCAAGTCGGTGATAGCACGCTCAATGGACTTGCCCACCATCATCTTCGACGAGGTGGATACTGGTGTTTCGGGCGAGATAGCACACAAGATTGGCGACATGATGGGCGAGATTTCAAACAAGATTCAGGTCATCGCTATCACCCATCTGCCTCAAGTGGCGGCTCACGGCGACAGCCATCTGAGGGTGTTCAAGACCGATACCGCTACGCAGACCGTCACCAGTGTGGAGCGCCTCAACGACGAGGAACACGTCACCGAGATAGCCCGCATGCTAAGCGGCAGCGAGCTAAACCAAGCCGCTATCGACAACGCCCGCTCCCTCATCAACAACAGCAATTAAGTTCCGTAAGTTGCGTTGTTAACGCAACTCAACACAGCGCTGCCCACTTAACACTTAAAACTTACTACTTAACATTTAGTTAAAATGGATTTAATTTTCGGACTTCATGCCATTATCGAGGCCATTGAGGCTGGCAAGACAATCGACAAACTCCTGCTCAAGAAAGACCTGAGCGGCGACTTGGCACGAGAACTTATCAACCTCGCCCGCGAGCGTGACATCACCATTCAGCGGGTGCCAATGGAGAAACTCAACCGCCTCACTCGCAAGAACCATCAGGGAGCCGTGGCAATGCTCGCAGCTGTCACCTACTACAAGGTGGAGCAGGTGTTGCCTGCCGTTTATGACGAGGGCATGAACCCCTTCTTTGTGGTGCTCGACGGAGTGACCGACGTGCGCAATTTTGGCGCCATAGCCCGCACCTGCGACTGCGCTGGAGTGAGTGCGGTGGTAATCCCCGAGAAGGGCAGCGTCACCGTCAATGGCGATGCCGTGAAGACCTCGGCGGGAGCACTCAACTACCTGCCCGTGTGCCGTGAGAAGAGTCTGCAAGATGCCATCAAGTACCTGCGCGACAGCGGCTGCCGCATCATTGGCACCAGCGACAAGAATTCGGTCAACTACACTCAGGAGAACTATACCGGTCCCGTGGCGCTTGTGCTCGGCTCCGAGGGCAAAGGCATCTCACGCGAGGTGATGAAATTGTGCGACGCCTTCGTCAAAATTCCCGAATTTGGCAATATCAACTCCCTCAACGTCTCGGTCGCCGGCGGCATTATGATGTATGAAGTAGTGCGCCAGCGCCTAGCCGACAATCAAAGCGTCTCGCAATAAGTTTAAAGTGTTAAGTTTTAAGTGTTAAGCTGGCTACGCCGCGTTAATTAAAACAGCCGCCATTGTGGATTCACAATAGCGGCTGTTTTTTCGTTTGCGTTCTCGATTTACCAAATCGTCACGCGGTCTTCTGGGTCGCGCCACATCTTCTCGCCTGGCTTGATGTCGAAGGCTTTGAAGAATGGCTCAAGGTTGCGGATTGCCACGTTCACGCGGTTGATGCCCAGCGAGTGTGGATCAACCTTTGTGCGGCGCAGAATCTCCTCTTTGGTGATGTTGGCTGCCCACACGTTGGCGTAGCTCAAGAAGAAGCGCTGATCGGGTGTGAAGCCCTCTATCATCTCCTCGCCAGCACCTTGGTCAGTCTTCTTGAAGGCGCTGTAAGCCACACGCAGACCGCCGTGGTCGGCGATGTTCTCACCCATAGTGAAGGTGCCGTTGGCGTGCACGTCGTCGGCAACGATCTCGGCGCTGTATTGGGCGCCCAGTTTGTCAGCGAGTTCCTGGAACTTGGCGGCATCCTCTTCGGTCCACCAGTCAAGCATATTGCCGTTGTGGTCGAAGTTGCGGCCCTGGTCGTCAAATCCGTGAGTCATCTCGTGGCCAATCACCACGCCGATAGCGCCATAGTTGCTGGCATCGTCGGCATCGGGATCAAAGTATGGCTTCTGCAGGATACCAGCAGGGAAGCAAATCTCGTTGGTTGATGGGTCGTAGTAGGCGTTCACGGTCTGTGGAGTCATCTGCCATTTAGCCTTGTCAACGGGCTTGTTGAGCTGCGAGAGCTGATACTCGGCCTCAAAGCGGCGGGCATTTCTCACGTTCTCCCAGTAATAGTTGTCGCGGTCGATGACAATGCCGCTGTAGTCGCGCCAAGTGTCGGGATAGCCCACTTTCACGGTGAAGCTGTTGAGCTTAACGAGAGCGTTAACCTTGGTCTTAGGACTCATCCAGGTGAGGCCAGCGATATGCTCAGCAAGAGCAATCTTAAGGTTGTTGACAAGCTTAAGCATCTTCTTCTTTGAATCCTCGGGGAAGTATTTCTTCACATAGAGCTCGCCCACTGCCTCGCCCAGCACGAAGTTAGGCACGTTGAGAGCGCGTTTCCAGCGAGGCTGCATCACAGTCTTGCCACTCATGGCGCGGCTATACATGTCGAAGTTGGCCTGCTCATACTCGTCGGTCAGGAAGTTTGACGCAGCGTCAAGATATTTGAATGCCAGATAGTCTCTGATTTCATTGTCCTTGAGGGTTTTCAGCATTTCGTTGAACTTCGCCATCGAGTTGAGGTGCATCACGCACACCTTGTCAACATTGATGTTGCCGGGCATAAGCAAGCTGAAATAAGCATCCCAGTCAAAGTTTGGATAGTCGGCCTTGAGTTGGTCGATGGTGCGGATATTGTACTGCTTGCTGTAGTCGCGGCTCTCCTCGCGAGTCATGGCAACCTTTGCAAACTCAGTTTCAAGAGCCAGAATGTTCTTTGCGACCTTCTTGGCGTCTTTAGCCTTGCGTCCCGAGAGGGTGAAGAGTTTCTCGATATAATTGAGGTAGGCGTTGCGCACCTTTGTGGTGTTCTCGTCATTCTCGAGGTAGTAGTCGCGGTCGCCCATTCCCAAGCCAGCAGCAGTGAGGTACATCAGGTTCTGGTCGCTGTTCTTCAAGTCGGCCATCACACCAGCGTCAAAGAATGGAGATGCTACACCTGTATGCAAGTCGGCAAGCATAGCTTCCAGGCTGTTGCGAGGCATCTGATAGATTTGCGCCAGCATCATCTCAACGGGAAGGTTGCCCTGCTGGTTGCGCAACGTGCTGTCCATACCCTGCAGGTAGAGGTCGCTAACCTTCTGCGCCAGGCTGCCCTTGGGGTTATTAGTGCCAAGGTTCATAATCAGGTCTTTGAGCTGCTCGCGGTTGTTCTCGCCGAGTTGGTCGAAAGTGCCGAAGCGGGCATACTGGGGATCAAGAGGATTAGCCTTCATCCATCCGCCACAGGCATACTGATAGAAATTCTCGCCAGGCTTAGTGCTAAGGTCCAAGTTGCTGCGGTCAACACCCTTGTTCAAGTTACCAGCACTCATTGTCATTGCTGTCATAGCAAGTGAAAAGATTAATAGTTTCTTAATGTTCATAGTTAATGTTATTAATAATGTGTATTTGCTTCTATGGTGCAAAGATAATAAATAGTTTGCAGTTTTTCAAAAAAGTGGTATATCATAATTGCCTAAATGCTACAGCAAGGATACAAACTCAATGAAATTTTCATTCATAAAAATCAGCCGAAGGCAGAAACTACCTCGGCTGATTGGGGAATAATTGATGAGGCTAGGTTATTTGCCGAAGCGGGCTTTTTCGGACTCGCCAGCTCAAGCGGTATCATACAATTGACGTAACAAGCAGGGCATAATGTTTCATGCCATCACCACTTTTTGCGAAAATCTTGATTTAGGTTAAGGTTTTTGAAAAACAATATCTTTCCAAAGGGATAATTTAGTAACCCATACGAGATGTGTCTACTTCTTTTCGCTTTTTCTCTTTGTAGCTGCCAATGCGATAGATAACAGTGAGTGAGGCGCTAGCGTAGTTCATCCAAAGTTTCAAATCGTAGTCTTGGTTTCCCTGCTTTGAACGTGTGGTGATGTGGTTGTTGAGAATGTTGTTGCCCTTTGCAATCACACTCCATTTTCCATTATTGGAAGTCCAGCGCAGGGAGGCATTTAAGCTGAGTAGTGGGTCAATGTCATACACGCCCTGAATAGCCCGTGACTGAAAGAATGGGTTGAAAACGAACTGAATGTTGTGGCGTGTGGAGAGTTTGACAACTACTGTCCCACCAATGATGGCTGACAAGTAGTTGCGATTGAATGGCAGATCAAAGAAGTTATGGCTTTTATCGTGGCGATACAGCCCCGTTGCGTTTACCTGGCCGTTTAACCATTTGCCAACAGAAAACTGAGCTGAGGCATGTAAACCATAGTAATTGGAATAGTCGAAATTTGTTTCCTTCATTATAACAGCCATGCGGTCATTAGGTTGATAAGGCAGTTGAACAAAATAGTCTGGTTCAAATGTCGCAAATGCCGTAAATGTGTATTTATGGTTCAACTGCCAAATCAAGTTAATGTCATATTTCGACATGGGCTTTAGGTCGGGATTGCCCCAAATCTCAGTATATACCGATGAATAATAAATGCTGCTCATGGTGCTCCAGTAGGAGGGATATATAGCTTCACTACTGAACGAGAGATTAAGCAAGTTCTTAGAATTAATGTTCCACATGGCGTTGAACTGGGGATAAACGCGCCACTCGTTCCACTTGGTGGCGTGGTATTGCTCGGCGGTTAGTGATGCATCAAGGCTCAGCGATTCGCCAATCTGCTTGCTGAAACCAGCATAGGCATTGAGAATGCGCTCGTTGTAATCAACGTGAGAGGTGGCATCGGCAATGGGCTGATGGTTTTCATCAAGTGTAGTTTGATAGCTATTGTTATTGGTGAACTGCGCCTTGCCGCCATAGTTGAGTTCCCAGCCGTTTTTCAACACATGGGTTTGGTCGGCAGTAAAGAGCCATTTGCCTACTTTCTGTCGGCTGTCAACATAGAGATTTCTGTTGGTGTCATACATCTCTCCTTCAAGATTCTGGGTGCGCGGATTCTGATAGTTAGTATAAGATGCGCCTAATTGCAAACCGAACGGGAGGCTATAGCTCACATCCACGTTGTGCAGATAGTCGTGCTCTGTGGAGTGCTGGGTGGAGTTGGCAGTGCCAGTCGTGGTGTTAGTTGACTTAGTGCCATTCCATTCCCCTGTATAGGTTGTGCCCAGGCGGTGATTATCGGCAAAAGCATATTCCACTCCTATATGATATTGGTGATTAATACCATCGCTTCGTTGTGTTATCTTGTCACTATATAGCATGCGCTTGTCACCTAACGGATGATTGGCTTTGTGTTCAGCTTGGCCATAGCCCGTGCCACCGGTTAAAGAGTAAGATGCATCCATGCTCAATTTGTCATGGTTGTAGATAAAACTGCCGCCAGCACTTCCGCTTGTGTATTTGTGCTGTTTTATGCCCGCATTTAATTGCCCTGAGAACTGATTTGTTCCAGCAAAGTCTTTAGTGATTATATTAATCGCCATTCCTCGAATATGGTATTTAGGTGGTGCCGATGGCATCACTTCGGCCTTTGCCAATATTTCTGCTGGCATCTGTTTTAATCGTTCTGCAACTTGTTCGGCGGTCAGTGTGGTCGCCTTGCCGTTGATTATGAGAGTTAGCGATTGGCCTGAAAATGTGATGTTTCCGTTAAATTCTGCGACACCTGGTATGCGAGTAATTGCGTCGTAGGCATTATCGGCAGGCATAACTTGTAACAGCATGGGCATATTATAAATAAGGTGACCATTCTCAGTTTTTAAGAAGATTCTCTCTCCTTTCACAGTCACCTCCCCAAGCATAGTTGCTTCAATTTGCATTTGGATGGTGCCTACATTCTCGTGTGAACATAGTTTGTAAACGGGCTTGTAGCCAATATAGCTGAACTTGGCTATTACTCTTGGTTGGTCTAGTGGAATGACAAACACTCCGCTGGCGTTAGTAACTCCTCCGGTTATGTAAGATGAATCTGACGGGTTTAATAATCTCACATCGGCAAACTCCAATGGCACCCCCTTTTCGTCTACTATTTTGCCAGTGAGGTGTCGGTCACTCTTGTGAGTACACTCCACATAGATTTCATTGTCGCCACTTTGGGTCACGCGGATAGGGTAGAAACCAATTAGTTGCCTGATGGCCTCGGGCACCGACTTGTTGCGAATAGACGTGGTTACTTTGAAATCCTCAAGTTCGTTGTAAATAAAATCTATTTTATGTTTGCTTGTCTGTTGTTGGACATATTTTAGTGCATCGCTTATTGACACATTCTGGAAATTGTGGGTGATGCGTTGCGCCATCGCAGCGTTAGCTAGAGCACACAACAAGAGTGTGATAATAAATAGTCGTCTCATTGCTTGCCCTCCTGTGTCGATGATTCAACAATCAGTTTATTTCTCTCTCGGTGGATGTTGAATGTCTCAAAGTGCGATAACATCTCAACAACTTTATCAATAGAATAGTCAGGTTCCCATTGATAGTAAAGGCGCAGTGAGCGCACGCCCTCGGAACGGTATTCCACATCCACGTGATAGTATGCCGAGAGTTCATTTAGCATCTGCTCCAGCGGCACGTTGTCATAAAGATGAGGTTCTACTTTGACTGGCACTTCCTCAACTTGTTCTTCTTCGGTCAAGACGTCTTCGATCTTGGTTTCTTGCTCTTTGGTTGTAGTTTTCTTCTCCACGTGGGTCGTTTCCTTTGGAGCCAAAAACTTTTCTACACCGAAGAATCCAGTGCGAACAGCTGCATAGGTGAACCCAAACAACGCTATCATGATTGCGGCAGCGGCAGCAATCTTGCGCCATAGAATCATTGTTGCAGTTAGGTGCTTGTGGTGTGCCAAGCGTTGCCACTCAGCATCAATCTCATCGTCGGTCACTTGGGTTGCTTGTGTGGCGCTCTTTGTCTTTGCCATTAGCATATAAAGCTCGCGGCACTCATCGTTGGCAAGAATATCTTGCCATTGTGCCTCGCTATAATCTTCGGGGTTATCCAGCATTTGAAATAGTAAATCGGTCTTGTTCATTGCTCTGCATTTTTAAGTGTTTGACGTAATTGGTCAAGTGCGCTGCGCAGGTGCTTGTATATGGTGGTCTCGCTCACGCCCAGTCTCTTGGCGATTTCACGAAAAGGCAAGCTGTCGGTGAAATGCAAGCGTATCACCTCTTGGCAGATTGGTGGAAACAGCTTGTTGATGCCCGTTCTGAGCACTTCAATCTCTCGCTCAAGCTTTTCGGGTGATGCTTGTTCCAACTCATCGGTCAGTAGCAAGTAATGATGCACTTGCTGGTGAATTTTGCGGTTGCGAATCACATTCATGCACTGGTTGCGCACGCTTAACAATAGGTAGGATTGAGCAGTGTCTTCTTTTAGCTCCACTTGCTGCGCAAGTATTCGGGCAAAGACATCGTGCACAATGTCTTTGCTTTCGTCAACATCGTGCAGCAGTATGCAGGCTAACCTGTACATAGCACGATAATGTAGTTTGAACAGCTGCTCAATATGTCGTTCTCGTTGTGTCATACATTATATATACACACAGAAACCGAATTACTAAACCACAAAAGTAAACTTTTTTTCAAGAAACAGGTTATTTTGCTATGAGTTTTATACATAAAAAAACGAGAGCATGGTTGTGATGCTCTCGGTATAAGGTAAGCTTGTTGAATATCGTCAATTTACTTCAAATAGTCGCTGGCAAGGACGTTGATGATGTCTTGGGCAACCTCTGTCTTTGGCTTGCAGGGGTATTCCATTTTTTTGCCATCGCTGGTGATGATGGTAATGACGTTGGTGTCAACCTGGAAGCCTGCATTTTTGTTCTGGAGTGAGTTGAGGACGATGAAGTCGAGGTTCTTGCGCTGGCATTTGCCGATGGCGTTCTCCACCTCGTTGTCGGTCTCAAGTGCAAAGCCAATAGTCACTTGCTCAGGGCGTTTCATCTCACCTATGGCCCGAGCGATGTCAGGGTTCTTCTTGAGGCGGATGACGGGAATCTCGTCCTTCTCACGCTTGATTTTGTGGTCGGCAGCATTCTCCACGGTGTAGTCGGCGACTGCGGCGCAGAGTATAGCCACGTCGCTCTTGTCAAACTCCCTGACAGCCGCGTCGTGCATCTCTTGCGCGCTCATCACGTCGATGCGGCGGATGGCAGGCGACGAAGTCTTAAGGGATACTGGTCCAGCAATCAATGTAACCTCGGCGCCACGAGCAGCGCACTCCTCGGCGAGGGCAAATCCCATCTTCCCCGACGAGAAATTGCCGATAAAGCGCACGGGGTCAATCTTCTCATAGGTGGGACCAGCGGTAATCATAACACGTTTGCCCGCAAGGTCTTGGCCTTGAGCGAAGAAGTTATCGAGCACCTCGAAAATCTTCTCGGGCTCTTCCATGCGTCCCTTGCCAATCAGGTGGCTGGCAAGTTCGCCGGCGGCTGGCTCGATGATGTGGTTGCCATAACTGCGCAGGAGTTCGAGGTTATGGGTAGTGGTGGGATGCTTGAACATGTCGAGGTCCATCGCTGGAGCGACAAAGACTGGCGCCTTGGCCGAGAGGTAGGTCGTCACGAGCATATTGTCGGCCACTCCATGCGCCATCTTAGCGATGGTCGAGGCTGTAGCGGGGGCGATGACCATAGCATCGGCCCATAGGCCTAGGTCCACATGGCTGTTCCACTGACCAGTATTGGCGGTAAAGAACTCACTGATAACAGGGTTGCCGCTCAGCGTAGAGAGGGTTACAGGCGTGATGAACTCTCTCGCGTTAGGCGTCATTATCACTTGCACGTTGGCGCCCGCCTTGACAAAGAGGCGCACCAGCGATGCGGTCTTATAGGCAGCGATGCCGCCAGTGATTCCCACGATTATGTTTTTGCCTTTCAACATTCTATGATAAGTGTAAAGTTTTAAGTGTTAAGTGTTAAGTGGAGTCCCTAATCTCTAATCTCTAATCGTTGCGCAGCAACATCAATCAGCGCGGAGCGCATTATCACTTAAATTGTATCGTTCCTTGGCTGTTGCGCTGTTTCATCTTGATGTAGATTTCGCGGAGAACGTTTTTGGTGTCCTCGGCGAAGTCGCTGTTTTGAATCCAGTCTAAGTATTGTGGAGTCTTGGTGAGCACTTCTTCCACGCTTTTGCCCCTGTGCTGGCCAAAGTTGAAGACCACCACGCCCTCATCGTTGCGGACGACGCGACCGGCGAGGTCCACATTACGGGTTTTGCTAGAATAATCTGACAGGAACTCCACATCGTTCTGCAACTGGTCGCCATAGCGGTCGAGTTGGGCTTTCAGCACCTCAAGGGTTGCGCGAGTGTCGGCAGATGCCGAGTGGGCGTTTTTAAGGTCCTTGCCGCAGTAGAACTGATAGGCAGCAATAAGGTTGCGCGGTTCCATCTTGTGGAAGATGGTCTGCACATCGATGAACTTGCACTTGTTGAAGTCGAACTTGATGCCCGCGTTGAAAAACTCCTGCGACAGCACAGGGATGTCGAAGCGGTTGCTGTTGAAGCCGCCAATGTCGCAGCCCTCAAAAATCTGTGCTAGGCTTTTTGACACTTGCTTGAAAGTAGGGCAGTTCTTCACATCCTCGTCGGTAATGCCATGCACGGCGGTGGCTTCCTCTGGAATGTGCCTCTCGGGGTTGAGGCGGCGAGTCTTCTCTTCCTCGTGGCCGTCGGGATAAACCTTGATGATTGAAATCTCAATAATCTTGTCTTGGGTGATACTCAACCCTGTAGTCTCCAAGTCGAAGAAGATGATGGGGCGTTTTAGATTCAGTTGCATAGTCTCAATATTAATAGTTGCCTAGAAATAGAGGCTTTCTAGGCAACTTATATACAGTTTAAATTATTTATGCCATCACCATCATTGGCATGAGGAGAACGAGTAGGTCTTCGTTCTCGCGTTGCTCGGCGGGTTTGAAGATGCCGGCGCGAGAAGGATCCATCAGCTCAATGGTCACCATGTCGTGGCCTATGTTGTTGAGCACGTCGATGATGTTGTCGTCGTTGAAGCCAATGAGCATCTCCGAGCCGTTGTAGTCGCAGGCAACAACCTCCTCACTCGACTTAGAGAAGTCGATGTCTTGAGTCGAGAGGTGGATTTGGTTCTCCTTGAGATCAAACTTCACGAGACCGCCAGGGCTTGCAGTCACCGACACGCGCTTGATGGCGGTGAGCATGGTCATGCGGTCGATTGTGAGGGTGTATTGGTTGTCCTGAGGGATTACCGAGTTGTAGTTGGGATAACGACCATTGACGAAACGGCATGACATTGTGTATTCCTCGCTCTCGAAGGTTGCGCTCTTAGAGTCGATTGTGATTTTCACGTCGCCCTCTTGCTTGTCGAGAATGCTGGCAAGGATAGTGGCGGGCTTGGTGGGCAGGATGAACGACTGCTCCAGACCAGTGTTAAGGTTCAGCTCGCGGAAACGCACCAGCTTGTGTGTGTCGGTAGAAACAAAGGCTATCTCATCGGGCTTGATGTCCCAGTAGATACCCATCATCATTGGACGAAGCGACTCAGTGCCTACAGCAAAAACTGTCTGCTGGATGCCGCGTGCCACTTTCTCGGCAGGGAGGACAAAGGTCTTCTGCTCCTCTTCGCTCTGTGCCTTGGTGGGGAACTCGTTGCCGTTGATGCCAATGAAGTTGAACTGACCATTGAGGTAGTCGATGTTGATGGCAAGGTTCTGGTCGTTGATATCAAATGCCAGACCCTGATCGGGAATCTCCTTGAGCATATCGAGGAGCTCTTTCACGCCAGCGGCAAACTTGCCACTGCCCTCGGCGTTGGTCACTTCCACTGTGGTGGTAAGGGTGGTCTCCTGATCGCTGGCGGTAATCACCAGTGTGTTGCCGCTCAGGTTGAACAGGAAATTGTCGAGAATGGTGATGGTGTTCTTTGAGTTAACCACTTTACTCACAGCCTGCAAGTGAGTGAATAACAGTTTGCTTTGAATGTTGAATTTCATCGTCGTTTCTTATTTTAAGTGTTATGATTTTCCAAGCATTGTAATTTTAACTTACAAAGTTACAAATTAATTTTCATATATAATAGTAATAATGTGAAAAATATGCTATCAAGTTATCAACAAGAGGCAAAATTGCAGGCAAAAATCAAAAAAAATCTATTTTTCTTGCAGGATTTAAAACTTCGTTGTAACTTTGCACCCGTCAAAAACGTAAACCACGGTTTTTGACACTCTTTTCAACCGTGAGAAGAGACCTTCGGAAAGATGGTAGAGTGGTCGATTACACCGGTCTTGAAAACCGGCGTGCTGAGAGGCACCGGGGGTTCGAATCCCTCTCTTTCCGCAAAATCAGGGTAACGAGTTGAAAACCAACGAGTTACCCTAATTTTTTAAAATTATCGGGACGCCATAGGGACGATAATTTTTTATGAGTTTCAAATGTGACATTTTTTGAAAAGCCGACTGGTAGACAAAAAATGTTAAAAAAATG
>JAFZUL010000134.1 GCA_017618355.1 Muribaculaceae bacterium | reverse complement strand
GTTGCCAAAAGAGCCAGCAGCTGGCATGAACATCGATGCGCCGTTAGGACCAGTGAACAGACGACCATTCACACCGTTAAGCGTAGTCCACTCACTGAAGCAGTTGTTGTAGAGCTCTTGAATCTGCTCCTGCGACGGCATGCACCACTCTGGACCCCAGTTGGCAGTGGCGGCATCGTCCTCTGGGTCAAGTTCTAACTTATTGTCAATAAAGCCATTGTAGCCATAGCTACTGATATTGCAGTACTTGGTAAATGTGTCATAGCTGCCCATGCACCACTGGTAGGTGCTCCAGTCATAGACTTCCTTGGGCGTGGTCTCACCCCAGGCAAAGTTGTCGCCATATTCTTCGGGACTATTGGCGCCCACGTTCGTCGTCGCCCACAAGGTGCCACTAGGAAGTCCTAGATCCACATAGGTATGTTCAGTGGGGTGATAGTTGCCGAGCAGAATGTCATAGATAAAGGTGATATCCGAAGCTGTAATGTTGCCGTCGCCATTGACATCGGCAGTATTGTAATAAGTCATGTCATTGTTGAGCAGGTAGTTGTAAAGCTCAGTAATGTCGGATGCTGTAACGTATCCGTCGCCATTTACATCACCCTTGACAGCAGCAACTACTGCCAAGTTGCAAGCGACAATCGCTAAAAGTGTGAGTAATAATTTCTTCATAAAAATGTTGGTTTATAAGTTAATAGAAAGGTTTAAAATTCAATGCAATATCTCATTTCTGCAAAGATAATCTTTTTTTTAATTAACACCAAATATTTGCTCATTATTCGGTTTCCACTTGTCTTGAATCAGGTTCTATATATCAGATGTCAGAGAGTGTCTTTTTGGAGTCTGACCTCTGTTTTTCTGTGAAAAAATAAAGTTTCGTGTTTAATCGTTCCACATTATTATAAAAATTACTAACTTTGCAACTTGATTGGAAAAATGGGTTCTCTTTTTATTGGAAAACACCCATATTCAACCATGTAAAAGATTGATATTAAAACAAATAACAACATAAAACATGAACATTTCATTAAAATGGTTGAAACAATACCTTGACTTTGACCTCACGGCTCAAGAGGTGGGTGATGCGTTGACATCGCTCGGACTTGAGGTTGGGGCTGTCGAGGAAGTAGAGACAATTCGTGGCGGATTGAAAGGCATCGTTGTGGGCAAAGTGCTCACTTGTGAGCCTCACCCCAACAGTGACCACCTGCATCTTACCACCGTTGACCTGGGCAATGGCGAGGAACCAGTGCAGATAGTGTGTGGCGCCCCCAATGTGGCAGCGGGCCAAAAAGTGATAGTGGCAACTGTGGGAACAGTGCTCTACGATGGCGACAAGGAATTTGTAATCAAGAAATCAAAACTTCGCGGCACCGAGTCGTGCGGCATGATCTGCGCCGAGGACGAGATAGGCATCGGCAGCGACCATGCCGGCATCATCGTGCTGCCCGACGACGCAGTGGTAGGCACTCCAGCTGCAACCTATTATGGCATCGAGAGCGATTGGCTCATTGAGGTTGACCTCACACCCAACCGCATTGATGGCGGTTCGCACTATGGTGTGGCCCGCGACCTCAACGCTTGGCTCAAATGCCACGGCAAGGACGGCAACCTACGTCGCCCCAGCGTTGACGACTTCAAGATTGACCGTGAGGACGGCGCAATTCCCGTGGAGGTTGTCACCGGAGAGGCTTGTCCGCGCTACTGCGGTTTGACCATCCGCAACGTGAAGGTAGGGGAGAGTCCCAAGTGGCTCAAGGACTACTTGACTACCGTTGGCCAGCGTCCCATCAACAGCATAGTAGATATCACCAACTATATCCTGCTTGGCACCAACCAGCCACTGCACTGCTTCGACCTTAACAAGATTAAAGGCGGCAAGGTCGTGGTTAAGACCTGCGAGCCAGGCACCAAGTTCACCACCCTCGACGGCGTGGAGCGCACGCTCACCGACCGCGACCTGATGATTTGCAACGCCGAGGAGCCTATGTGCATAGGAGGCGTGTTTGGCGGACTTGACAGCGGCGTTACCGAGGAGACCACCGACATCTTCCTCGAGGCTGCCTATTTCCATCCCACATGGATACGCAAGAGCGCGCGCCGCTTTGCTCTGAACACCGACGCCTCGTTCCGCAACGAGCGCGGCATCGACCCCAACGACGTGGTTTATAACCTCAAACTTGCTGCCAAGCTCATCAAGGAGATTGCTGGTGGCGAGATTTGCGGCGACATCGTGGATATCAAGCAGCACGACTTCCCCGGCTTCCCAGTGGAGTTGCGTTACGACTATGTGAACGGCCTCATTGGCAAAGAGCTTGAGAAAGACACCGTTAAGAGCATCGTTAAGAGCCTTGAGATGGAAATCACCGCCGAGGACGACGAGAAGCTTAACCTCGTTGTGCCCACTTATCGTGTTGACGTGCAGCGTCCCTGCGACGTGGTGGAGGATATCCTTCGTGTGTATGGCTACAACAATGTGGAGATTAGCGACCAAGTGAAGAGTTCGCTCTCAATCAAGGGAATGGTTGATTTCCGCGACGATATGCAGGAGCTTATCTCCAACCAGCTGAGCGCACAAGGCTACTACGAGATAATGAACAACTCGCTTACCGCACAGAGCTACTATGAAGGCTGCGAGACTTATCCCGAGGAAAATTGCGTTCACGTGATGAACCCTTTGAGTAGCGACCTGTGCCTGATGCGCCAGACCTTGCTCTTTGGCGGCCTTGAGAGCGCAGCGCGCAATATCAACCACAAGAATCCCAACCTCAAGATGTATGAGTTTGGCAACGTTTATCACTTTAGTCCCGAGGCCAGCAACGAGGAAGTTGCACTTGCACCTTATAGCGAGAAGACCGCCCTTGGCATTTGGCTCACTGGTGAGAATCACGGCGACAGCTGGAATGACAAGTCACGCAAACTCAATTTCTACGACTTGAAGGCTACCGTTGAGAATATTTTCCGCCGCTTGGGAATCGCCGAGCACGACCTCCTGCTAGAGGAGTTCCAGAATGATGTGTTTGCTTTGGGTCTTGCCTACAAGAATCGTGGCGGCAAACTCATTGCCGAACTTGGAATTATCACAGCCGCTCAGCATAAAAAGACACATTGCACTCAGGTGGTTTATTTCGCCGAACTTGACTGGAACGCAACCTGCAAGATGGCGGCTAAGGCTAAGACTAAGTTTGCCGACCTGCCTAAGACGCTGCCAGTGCGCCGCGACCTCGCGTTGCTCGTTGACAGCAATGTCACCTACGCCGATATTAAGAAGGTGGTTGAGCAGAGCGAGCGCCACCTGCTTCGCAGCGTGAACCTCTTCGACGTATATGAGGGCAAGAATCTCGAGGCTGGCAAGAAGTCCTACGCTATCAGCATCATCCTCCAAGACGACGTTAAGACCCTGCAAGACAAGCAAATTGACGCTGTGATGAACAAAATCATCGCTAATCTCGAGAAGCAAGTAGGAGCGAAGCTACGATAGGCGCTGCGCGCTTTGCGCGTGGAACGAAGAAAGTCTCACCAGACTTCGATAAACGATAAACGACCAACGATAAACGAAATATGATAATTGACTTCAATGAACTTCCTCTTAATGTTGCCGCTAATTTCAAAGGTGGCGAGGGAGAGTATGTTTCTCGACGTTTTGTTGATGATAACAACAAGATTATGCTCGGCAGGCTTGAGCCAGGGTCGTCGATAGGCTATCACAGCCACGACAACGATAGTGAGATAATGTACTTTCTCGAGGGCGTGGCTACTGTGCTTACCGAAGACGGCGAGGAGAAGCTGTTGCCAGGTCAGGCGCATTACTGCCCCAAGGGTGCCAGCCATAGCCTTATGAATCGTGGCAGCGAGCCGCTGGTTTTTGTGGCTGTAGTGCCGGTGCACAATAACAGTTGAGAGGGGAGAGTAGAGAGTAGAGAGTGGAGTGATTATGCTCCCGGTGCAGCGCTGCTGCCACTAAAAACTAAGAATTAAAAACTAACAACTAAATACTTTTTATTTTATGGGAAGAGCTTTTGAATATCGCAAAGCAAGAAAACTGAAACGCTGGGGCAGCATGTCCCGCACGTTCACTAAGATTGGTAAGGAAATCACTATGGCAGTAAAGGCTGGTGGTCCTGACCCAACAGCTAACTCGCGTCTGCGTGCCCTTATGGCTAACGCCAAGGCAGCCAATATGCCTAAGGACACCGTTGAGCGCGCCATCAAGAAGGCGAGCGACAAGGACGCAAGCGACTACAAGGAGGTGATCTATGAGGGATACGGACCTCACGGAATCGCTATCCTCGTGGAGACCGCTACCGACAACACTACCCGCACCGTCGCCAACCTGCGCAGCTACTTCAACAAGAAGGGCGGCACACTGGGCAACTCGGGCAGCGTGGCGTTTATGTTCACTCACAAGGCCTACTTCCACGTTGAGCCTAAAGAGGGTGTTTCTCTTGAGGACCTGGAGCTCGAGCTTATTGACTTCGGAGCTGAGGAGATAGAGCAGGATGAGGAGGAAATCATCATCAGCGCAGCTTTTGAGTCGAATGGCGACATCCAGAAATATCTGGAGGAGAACGGATTTGAAATCAAGAGTTCAGAGTTTGTTTATGAGCCAGCCGACTACAAAGACCTCAACGAGGAGCAGACTGCCGACATGGAGAAACTCCTTGAGGTGCTCGAAGAGGATGACGACGTGCAAAACGTCTTCACTAACATGAAAGAGGCTGGAATTGACGAGTAATTTAAGAAAAAGCTATATTTTTGTGGCAATTATCCCATGAGAAGGATAAAGTAAATTTTTTTCATATTTGGGTGCCGCGGTGAAGTGATTTCACTGCGGCATTTTGTTTTCTCATTGGAGCGCCAATTTTTGATGATTTTTCTTAAAATATATTTAGAAACATAAAACGGAGTTAAATATTGGGCAAAAATCGCAATTTTTTGCTGAAAAATTTGGATGGGAATGGGAAAAGGGTGTAAATTTGCATCAGTTTTCATGGTATTAGTTTTTAAGGTTATAAAAAATCCATCGTCGTGAGACGAAAATTTTCTTTTTCATTTTTGTTTTAAGGTTTATGTTAATGGTATTAGAAGGTTAATTAGTTAAGCAATCCCCGGCGTGATGCCGAGGATTTTTTTTGCATATAACCCTAAGGTCATTATGATTTAAACAAACAACTGCTTAAGCACATCGGGTGAGCGCAGAGTGCCCAAAGTGGAGTGGTGCAGGCGGTAGTAGCCGAGGATCATCTCAAGCATCTCGTTGCGCTGGTCGCGAGAGAATTTGAAGTGGTGCATGTTGTCGAAGGTCATGCGCGAGAGCAGCGGCAGCACTTGGGCCTGAGCAGGCGGCAGCGATTTCATTCCAGGATGGGGCGACTGTGTGAAAACGCCTTCGTTCATGTTGAACCAATAGCCCTCATGGTAGCTGTCGATGTCGGGCTGGATGCCGATGAACTGTCCCAGACGATACAGGAAACAGATGTGGAAATTGGCGACACTGCCGCTCATCTCCTCGAGCCTTACAATGCAGCTCTTGATGAAGCTGTAGAGCACCATGTTCTGCTCCTGTTCCTGGATAGTGTGTGACAGCAATTCGCTAAGGAACATCGCTATGGCGTTCTTCATAGGGTCGCTGTATATTGACATCAGCGTGGCGGTTCTGCGCACGTCGTGGGGCGTGCCCAGGTCGCGGTTAGGCTGAAGCCGTGCCTCAAACTCCAGCAGCGACAGCGGCATGAACATCGCATTGCGCATCCTTGCGGCGTGGGTGGTGCCCTGACGCACCAGGAACGCCAGCATCCCCAGCTTATCGGTGTAGATGTGGGCGATGTTGTGCTTCTCGTTATACTTGATAACGTTGATTACTATGCCGTTTAGTTTCTCCTGCATTCTGCCTACGAAGTTACGGTTTTTCGCGCAAATTACGGTCAAAATACCAAAAAAACTTTGTCTTTTAGCGATTTGACCAAAAAAATTTTGCTGTTTCAAAAATTTGACCTAATTTTGCAGTCGCTTTTGAAAAAGCACACTTTTCGGGGCCCATTCGTCTATCGGTTAGGACGCAAGATTTTCATTCTTGAAAGAGCAGTTCGACTCTGCTATGGGCTACTAATAATCAAACAATTAAAATTTTTTACAAATTAATTATGGCAAACCATAAATCATCTATCAAACGTATTCGTCAAACTAAGACAAGAAACGAGCGTAACCGTTATTACGCTAAGACTATGCGCAACGCTGTTCGCAACCTGCGCAAAATGGAGAACAAAGAGGAAGCTGCCGAGGCTTACAAGAAAGTATCGGCTATGCTCGACAAGCTGGGTCGCAAGGGCACTATCAGCAAGAACAAAGCTGCCAACCTTAAGAGCAAGCTCGCTAAGCACGTTAATAAGCTCGAAGTTGCCTAACATGCTTCTCCCCTGAGAGTTTAGCCCTCTCAGTTTAGCATAAATTCTCATGGAGATTTTGGCAAGCTAAAGCCAGATCTTCACATGATGGCGCATTCGTCTATCGGTTAGGACGTAAGATTTTCATTCTTAAAAGAGGAGTTCGACTCTCCTATGCGCTACCACTGAGCGTTAAGTAATTTTACTTAGCGCTCTTAACTGCTATTATGCCCTATCTAAAGTACGAAGGAGGAAGGAGGAAGGAGGAAGGACAAAGGATGAAGGACAACGTGCAAGATCCACTTGGCGGGAAAACACACTTTTTTCCTCAAATTCTTGCCGATACCGGCAAAAACTGGCATTTTTAGGGTATGTTTTTTATTATTTCTTGCCGATATTGGATTAGAGTTCTATGGTGATGAGTACTTAACGCAGCACTCCTTCTTCTCGCAAAATTCTTTCTATTTCGAGTTGTAGCGTCCAGCGGTCAACGGTGCTCTGGTTCTCGAGCATGATGACGTTGACGTGGCTACGTTCGTATTTTGCGGCGTAGGCTTGGAAACCACCGTTGTCGCCAGTGTGGTAGATTTTCACTTCGCGACTTGGCGTTTTGTCGATAAACCAGCCGTAGCCGTACCATGTGTTCTCACGGTTCTGATAGCCACTCCATTTGCTGCCGCTCACTTTGGTGTGAGGGGTATAGGCTTTCTGCTTTGACGAGCGTTTCACGATGATGTTGCGTCGCAGGGCATTCTCCCACTTGAGGAAGTCGTGCGTGGTGGTGTATATGCCGCCGTCGGCCTTGGTAGCGAAGAATGTCTCCTCGCCGTAGTCGCACTCAGCCCAGTGCGTGCCCTTGCCGTCAACGTAGTCGTTCTCCACCTTCTCACGCTTCTTTGCATAGTCGCTGTCGCTGCCGCTCACCTCAGCGTCTTCGTTCACGATGTAACCATGCGCCATGTGCGGAATCTTCGCCTCGGGAGTGAAATACTGCACGTTCTTCATCCCAGCGCGGTCAAAGATGTATTTCTTCTGGAAATCGACGAACTTCATGCCTGTCTTCTTCTCCACGAGGAAGTAGAACAGGTCGAAGGTGGGGTTGATATACTCGTAATCGGTGCCTGGCTTGAAATGCAGCTCTGTGAGGTCTTTCATGTATTGGACGCTCTGCTCGTCGGTGGCGGTGAGCATGAAGTTGCGGTCACCGCGTGGACGGGCGTCGGGGACGCCCGAACTGTGGCTGAGCAGATGGCGCAGCCTTACCTTCTTCCAGATGTCGCTTTTCAGCTCAGGGAAATAGCTGGCGACGCTGTTGTTGAGGTCAATTAGTCCCATTTCCTGCATCTTAAGTGCGCCAATAGCGGTGAATTGCTTGCTGATGCTGGCGATGTTGAACGCCGTGTTGCCGTCAATCTTCTCACCAGTGGCCATGTCGGCGATGCCTATGCCCTTGTCGTAAATGGCCTTGCCGTTCTTGGCGATGAGAAGCGCGGCGCCAGGCGACTGCGGGTCGTAGTGCGACTCCATCACCGAGTCGAGGCGCGCCTCCAGGCGTTTCATGTTCACACTCTTGGCGCCAACAGCACCCACACAGCAGATTGCTATCGCTATCATAATTGCTTTTTTGATCATTGCTATAATTATTTATTGGTATTTTATGTTGCAAATATACTTAAATTTTTTGATGTTCACGCTTTATCGCTTTTTTAGTTCGCAAGAATGTTGTATCTTTGTGACAAAATAAAACATCGCAATATGAGCAAAGAACTGATTTTATGGGCCGACGATGAGATTGATCTCCTCAAGCCACACATACTTTTCCTGAAGAATAAAGGTTACGAAGTTGAGACTGTGACCAACGGTCGCGACGCGCTTGACGCTATCGCTTCGCAGAACTATAGCCTCATCATCCTCGATGAGAACATGCCGGGCATCAGCGGGCTAGAAGCGCTGCAGCAGATTAAAATTTCGCAGCCCAATGTGCCCGTAATCATGATCACCAAGAGCGAGGAGGAGAACATTATGAACCAGGCCATCGGCAGCCAGATAGCCGACTATCTCATCAAGCCTGTTAATCCAATGCAGATTCTGCTGTCCATCAAGAAGAACCTGCACAGTGACGCCCTGGTGGCGCAAAAGGCTACCAGCGACTACCAGCAGGAGTTCATGAAGATTAGTCAGATGATTGCTCAGGCTCACACCATTGAGGATTGGTATGAGCTATATACCACGCTTGTGAGGTGGGAACTCACACTCACCACAGCCGATACTGGAATGGGAGAGATGCTCAAGATGCAGAAGACTGAGGCCAACGGCATGTTTGCCAAGTTTGTAAAGCGAAACTATGAGGAATGGTTTGCCAACGACAACCACCCCCTGCGCAGCAACGAAATTTTCAAGACGCGCATCTTCCCGCTTCTCGACAAGGGCGAGAAAGTGTATTTTATCGTTATCGACAATTTCAGGCTCGACCAGTGGAAGACCATCAGCCCGCTGCTCAACGAATATTTCAACATTGATGATGACGGTCTCTATACTTCCATTCTGCCTACTGCCACCCAGTATGCCCGCAATGCCATCTTCTCGGGCCTGCTGCCGATGGATATAGAGAAGATGTTCCCCGACTTGTGGGTCGATGAAGATGAGGAAGAGGGCAAGAACGTCAACGAGGAGCCGCTCGTGAGGACAATTCTCGAAAGATACCGCAAGCCATATAAATTCTCTTACAACAAACTCAACGATTCCACCGCTGGCGAGCGACTGCTGCAGAACTTCGCTGCACTCGAGAAGAATGACCTCAATGTCATGGTGTTCAACTTCGTTGACATGATGTCGCATCAGCGCACCGAGTCGAAGATGATTCGTGAGCTTGCCAATACCGACGAGGCCTATCGCTCGCTTACCGTCTCTTGGTTCAAGAACTCTTACGCCTTTGAGATATTCAAGCAGATAGCGCACAGAGGCGCCAAAGTC
>JAFZUL010000133.1 GCA_017618355.1 Muribaculaceae bacterium | reverse complement strand
TCTTGCACAGTAATAAAAATGGCATTATCTTTGCACCCGCGTTTGAAAGAAAACGCTATATATGGTGGACGTAGCTCAGCTGGTTAGAGCGTCGGATTGTGGTTCCGAAGGTCGTGGGTTCGAGCCCCATCTTCCACCCATTAAGTGAATAAAAACCTGTTTCGCGATGCGCGAAGCAGGTTTTTCTTTGTTGTATGAGTGAAAAATAGCGGTGGTTTACCACAAAGGTACTTCAACCGCGTATGCCTTGAAAAGACGTTAATCGGGGTCGAGCATTTCATCTACATAATTGCTAAGTTCTTTAACGTCATTACAGAAATCATCATCAAGGTACCAGTTACTATATGACCAACCAAGGTTTCTGAAAATAACCCAAGCGCCACCTAATAAAAGCAAGATGATTATCGATTCTGTCTTGAAATCGAATCCATACTTGACTAAAAACCAGCAAATAATTGCAACGGCAAGTGGTGCACCCAATCGCAATTTGTGGGTGTTGATTAACTGCTTTAACGCCCGATAATGTTGTAAAACCGTACTGGCATTTTTCATTCTTGTGTGAATATGTCGCATGATGATTGACAGGAGGATAATTACAATAGCGCCTCCGCCGATAAAAGCATTCCCTGGCCAAAAATCGGCCGTGCCATAAAAAACTATTTCGAGCACAACAATAATTGCGACCAAAACAGCAAGAGATATCCAGCTTTTCTTTGTATTCCCTCGAGCTAGCCATTTAATGCCTAATAAATTCTCCGCCTTTGCATTGATCCGCTGTCGCAAATCATCCAGACTCTGCTCTCTGTTCAAAATTTCTTCCATTATAGATATATTTAATGGTTTATCATTAAATCTCGTTTATTTATTAGTCGCAACAGCCACATCAAAAATTACACAAAAGTGGCGATTTTTTTAGTTAAACACTCATTTGTTTTTCTGTTCAATGAGGCGACGAAGTTGTTCGATAATAACCTGTTCTTTTTTGCGATACCATGTGCGAGGACCTCCACTATTATAAAAGGCTATTTCAACGATTATAGGAATAACCACAATAATCCAAAAATCTACACCAGACTTGACGAAGATGATGCCCAAAAATAATATAAAAGAAACAAACAAAACTATCAAATTGTATCGGTGTTTCTTTTCAAAGTAATACAATAACCGATCTGGTGTGTCAAGTTTATCAACTTTCTTGAGAAACCAATAATCAAACATTATTGACAATCCCCCCAAGCAAACAATAGCTATCAAACATATAGTGCTTAACATGCTCTTAGGAGCACCTACTCTTAGCCCATCGAATAAGAGCAGTATTACTATGATGCCGCATATCAGCCAACTGTAGAGGTCACGCTTCACTAACGATTTACACTTGTCCTTGACCTCCTCAAATAATTCATCCCTGTTTAGATCATTTGTTTCCATATCACCTCGCATTTATCGTTTAATAATTTCATTCGTTAAGCGCACTTGAGTACCTAAAAACACACAAAGGTAGCGATTATTTCTCTAAACACTTCATTTTCTTTTTCTTTTCGTTGGTTTGGATAAATCTAGATAACGTGAGTTCGATGAATTTTTGTACAGATAATCAGCGCATTAGCAGCACCCCCTCTTAGAGAAGAGGGGGAAGGGGGGCGTTGACGCTATCGAATGATTTATTGTCTGAGTGCATCATACTCCTCCGGCGCTCCGCGCCACCTCCCCTATCTTAGGGGAGATGCTGAATATCAGCACTTTATTTTCGTCGAGCTCACGTTAGATAGAACTCGGCATAGTTCAAAAAAACCTGCACCGCGATGCGCGATGCAGGTTTTTTCTTTGTTTCTTATCGAACCGGCTGGCCTAGAATTCGAGACCTAGCAATGCCTTGACCATCGACGTGATATCAATGGTGTTGGCGCCAGTATAGGCAACGGGAGTGACAGCGGTATCCAGCACCAGGTCAAAATTACCTTGCTCGCCGACGGCGCGGATGGCGGCCTGAATCTTGTCGGTAATCGGCTTGGTCAAAGTGGTGCGCAGGTTGGCGATGTCATCGGCGGCACGGCGCTCAAACTCGCGCATCTTCTTGTCGCTCTCCTGCAATTCCTGCACGCGGCGTTCCTTGATGGTCTCAGGATAGGAAGCGTCGCCAGCGACCGTCTGGTAATCGGCATATTTCTTGTCAAACTCGCCCTGCAACAGCATATACTCGGAATGATACTGCTCGCTCAGGGTCTTGAGGCGAGCCTCGGCATCAGCCTTCTCGGGCATGAGGTCAAACAACTGCTGTGAGTTGACTATACCTATCCTGGCCTGGGCCATCATCAGCAGGGGCACCAGTGCCACTGCCATCATGAGAAATCTTTTCATCTTACTATCGTTTTCTATACATTAATAATCTAGCGGCAAAGGTAGTCATTTTTCTTATAACATCAAGGGGGCGCAACGAGTTATTGCTGCCCAGACAAGCCATGCCATCATCCAACTACTGGAAATATAACCGCCCTGCGGGCGGTTAAATCTTCGTCAGAGTAATTGTGGCACAGCCTGTTTAGCGTGTGAGCTATCGGTCGATGGGTCAGTCATCGGTGCCGAAGAGGGGGTCTTCGGGCATGACCATCACGGGCTTGCTCTCGGCAGCCTTGAGGATATTTTGCGGCACGTATTTCTTGTCCACGACCAAGCGGAAGGAGTACTCGTTAAACCACTCGTTGGTCATGATGATATATCCCTTCTCGCCGCTGTCGGCGCCCCAAGAGTTCTCGACCTTCCACTTGATGGGATTACCATTATCGTCAAGATCGACAGCACACAGCGTCATGGCGTGGGTTGAACCGCTGTCAAAAGTGGCAATGCGCTGTGCCTTGTCCATGGGGAATGTGGTGCCGAACAGTGTGGCATAGTCAT
>JAFZUL010000132.1 GCA_017618355.1 Muribaculaceae bacterium | reverse complement strand
GTGCTAACCAAATTTGCTGATTTGACGAAGTTTTGCCTCATCCACAATCTTGATGCGGCGACCGTCAACAGTGATGATGCGTTCCTGGGCAAATGCCGACAATGTGCGGATGGCGTTGCTCGTGGTCATGTTCGATAGGTTGGCGACATCCTCACGCGCCATGTAAATTTTCAGAGTCTTGCCGTCGTCCTCAAAGCCATAATTGTCGATGAGCAGAATCAGAGCCTCGGCTAGGCGGCCGCGTATGTGCTTCTGGGTGAGCGTAACAATCTTAGTGTCGCTACCTCCCAAATTCTTCGACAACTCATGGATGAAGAACCATGCCAAGTCGCGGTTATTGTCAATCATGTTCTTTACCACGTCCATTGGAAGGGAGCCTACAGTAGAGGCCTCAAACGCCGCAGCGCTCGACACGTAAGGCTCTCTGGCGAAATATGCACGGTAGCCAAAATACTGGATGGGGCGGTAAAGACGCAGAATCTGCTGCCTGCCACCAATGCCGTCTTTATAGAGTTTCACCTTGCCTTTGAGCAGGCACCACAGGTGCACTGGATTATCTTTCTCGGCATATATGATTTGATTCTTCTTGAAATTGTGAATCTCAAAATTGTCGGTAATCTGGTGCTTTTCTTCCGATTTGAGCAAGCTCCATATCTCAGCCAAATCTTCGCTTATTACCTTCTCGAGAGTGCTTTTTATACTCATCTGCTTTACAATTATGCTTTAAAACATGCAAATTTAGTACTTTTCTATCACTCTACAAAAAATAATGGTGCAATTTTTGGGGTTAAAGAAAAAACTGGTGACTGATAACTGATAACTGCCAACTTTTTACTAACTTTGCACCCGATTTTCAGAAAACTATAAAAATACACTATATATGGAAAATAAAGTAAGGGTACGTTTTGCCCCATCACCTACTGATCCGCTGCACATTGGCGGAGTGAGAACCGCATTGTATAACTTCCTTTTTGCCCGTCAGAATGGCGGCACGATGATTCTTCGCATCGAGGACACCGACAGCAACCGCTTCGTGCCAGGTGCCGAGGACTATATTAACGAAGCACTGCAATGGCTGGGCATTGGCATCGATGAGGGTGTGCGCGAGGGTGGCAACTACGGCCCCTACAAGCAGAGCGAGCGCCGTGATATCTATCGCAAGTATGTGAAGCAACTGCTCGATGATGGCAAGGCATATATCGCTTTTGATACCCCCGAGGAACTTGATGCCAAGCGCAAAGAGATAGCCAATTTCCAGTATGACGCCAAGACCCGTGGCATGATGCGCAACTCGCTCACTTTAAGCAAAGAAGAAGTTGATGCGCTCATCGCTGCTGGCGAGAAATATGTTGTACGCATCCTCATTGAGCCTAATCAGGAGGTGAAGGTCAATGACCTGATTCGTGGCGAGGTGACTGTCAACAGCTCGGTTGTTGACGACAAGGTGCTTTATAAGAGCGCCGATGACCTGCCCACCTATCACTTGGCAAACATTGTCGATGATCACCTGATGGAGGTGACTCATGTGATTCGTGGCGAGGAGTGGCTGCCCAGCGCTCCGCTTCATGTGCTGCTCTATGAGGCACTTGGATGGAAAGACTCAATGCCGCAGTTTGTGCATCTGCCATTGCTTCTTAAGCCTGATGGAAAAGGCAAACTCAGCAAGCGTGACGGTGACCGCTTAGGCTTCCCCGTGTTCCCACTTGAGTGGCAAGATCCTGTGACTGGCGACATCAGTAGTGGATACCGCGAGCGTGGCTATCTACCAGAGGCAGTAGTGAACTTCTTAGCCCTGTTGGGTTGGAACCCTGGTTCCGACCAAGAGATATTCTCGATGGATGAACTTATTAAGGCTTTCTCTTTCGAGCACTGCTCAAAGAAAGGCGCAAAATTTGACTTCGAGAAAGGCAAGTGGTTCAACCACGAGTACCTGATCAATATGGATGACGAAAAATTGGCAGAGCTATTCAAACCCGAATTGGCAAAACATGGTGTTGATGCGTCACAGTTCACAGATGAATACATCACCCGCGCTGTGGGCATGATTAAGAGCCGCATCAGTTTCGTGGATGACATTTGGGACAATGCCAAGTTCTTCTTTGTGGCTCCAACCGAGTATGCCCCTAAGGATATCAAGAAGCGCTGGAAAGAGGACACTCCTGAAACTATGCGCCGTCTCATCGAGGTTATTAAGGGCATCGATGACATGACAAGCGCCAACGCCGAGGAAATCGTACTCGGATGGATTAAGGACAACGAGTTGCACATGGGCAACGTGATGAACGCTTTCCGCCTTACCGTGGTAGGCGAGTGCAAGGGGCCTCACATGTTTGACATCGCCGAGCTCATGGGCAAGGATGAAATCATTGCCCGCATAAAGCGCGGAATTGAAAATATCAAGCCAGTAGTAGAGTGATTTTATGTACAAAAGGCTGGTTGCCATATTGATAGCCATAATGTCGCTGGCTGCTGTCTGCGCCCAGGAACTGGAGTGGAGCGTGGACATGAACGCTGTGTTCAAAAACGCAGAGGTTGAGCGAAGTGAGACACCTGGAACGACTTACTTGTTCACTCGCATCACGCCGCAAATTGGCGTGTCGATGGACAGCACTCGCCACCGCATCATGGGCGGAGTCACTTGGTATCAACCCATGAACGACCATCTGCATGGTTATAAGGTGGTGCCTACTCTTTATTATCAATACAAAGACAGCGAGAAGGGATTAGATTTCAAGTTTGGTATGATCCCTAATGAGCGACCCTCTTTGCCCATCTATCTGTGCAGCGACTCGGTGAACCGTGTGAATCCCAATGTCAATGGACTCACAGTATATCTCTTAAAACCACATTTTTTTGTTGGTGCAATGCTTGATTGGAGGCAACTCATGACTAAGCATCGCCGTGAAGCTTTCATGGTGTTGGGTAATATAGGTTGGCGTAACTCCAATACAGCCAATGATGGTGACAATAACATTATAGTAGCATCGACTATTACCTATAATCACTTGGCAAGAAGTGGCGCAAGACCCGAAGGTGAAGGTGTGGTTGATAATTTCATCGCTCATCCACGAGTTGTGTACTGTCACTGGTGGGATAAAGCATCAATTACGGTTGAGGCTGGAATGTTGCTCTCATGCGACAGAGATCGCATTGATAGCAATGAGTGGCTCACTCAGGCAGGTTTTTTTGGCTCAGTTGTTGGAAAGTGGAAATGGCTCGCTGTGGAGCAAGATATCTACGCCGGAAAGCGTCAGATGCCTCTCTATAATAAATATGGCTCTATACTTTATCAGGGACAAAATTTCTTTCGCGATAAGTTCTATAGCCGCACAGTTGTGGCTGCCACAATATTTAATACCGACTATATTAACATTAACGCGCAATTATCATTTCATGCAACTGACAAACGCACTGCTTTTTGGTAACAGTTGGCGGTGCGTTTCTATCTTGACCGCAGTTTATGGGGAAAATACAAAAAGAAAGAGAGCCGTCTCTATTATTCTCCATTGCCTGCACAATTCTAACAACATAGTATATAAATGAACCCATTATATAATATAGGAATTAGCGCTTATCGCCTTGCTGCGCGCTTTGTCTCGCCTTGGAATCCAAAGGCGAAAAAGATGGTGCAGGGGCAGGACAGCACGATGGACTATCTAAAGCAGACTATTGACCCGAAGTGTGGCTATATCTGGATTCACACAGCTTCGTTAGGGGAGTTTGAGCAGGGCAGGCCACTTATCGAGAAGATAAAGCAGGAGCATCCCGATCTCAAGATTCTTTTGTCGTTTTTCTCGCCATCGGGCTACGAGGTGCGGAAGGACTATGAGAAAGTCGATGCCGTATGCTATCTGCCAATGGACACGCCCAAGCGTGTGAAGGCGTTTCTCGACGTGGTGAAGCCACGGATGGCAATCTTCGTCAAATATGAGTTTTGGGGCAATTACTTGAGCGAACTCAAGAGCCGTAATGTGCCAACTTATATTATTTCATCGATTTTCCGCCCTAGTCAGATTTTCTTCAAGCCTTGGGGTGGGATGTTCCGCAAGATGCTTGGCTGCTTCACGCGTCTCTACGTCCAGAACGACGAGTCGCGCGAGCTCCTGCATGGCATTGGCGTTGACAATGTGACGGTGTGTGGCGACACACGCCTCGACCGAGTGCTGCAAATCAAGGCGCAAGCTCAGGACTTCCCCGCCATAGCCGCTATGACCGCAGGCGACAACCCCACACTGGTGATGGGCAGTTCATGGCAGCCCGATGAGGACATCATCATTCCATATTTCAACTCTCATCGCGAGATGAAACTTATCATTGCGCCGCATGAGTTTGACGAGAACCGGCTGGCTGCCCTGATGTCACGCATCAAGCGGCCTGTGGCGCGCTACACGCAACTCGAAGGCAAAGACCCTTCGCAGCTAGACTGCCTGATAATCGACTGTTTTGGCATTCTTTCTTCGCTTTATCGCTATGGTGACGTGGCCTACGTGGGCGGAGGCTTCGGCGCTGGCATCCACAATGTGCCCGAGGCTGCGGTCTATGGCATTCCAGTAATCTTTGGGCCAAAACATGAGAAATTTAAGGAGGCTATTGAACTAAACGCCTGCGGCGGTGGTTTCGCCATCAATAATGCCCAGCAGTGCAATGAGATTTTAGACAAATTGCTAAGTGACAATGATGCCCTTCAAGCCGCCGGCACAGCCGCCAGCAACTATATTGAAAGTCATACTGGAGCCACAAACCGCATTTTCAACGATTTATTTGCATAAAAAGTCGCAAAAGTTTTGCAGATTAAATAATTTGTAGTACCTTTGCCGCGCTTTTCGCAATCTCTGGCAAGAAGTTTAGGCGTGAGTCTATTAGAGTGGCTTGTGAATATTGCGAAGTGTGATTAAAAACATTTAAGAAATTTCTTTTACAATGGACTTAATTAAAGTTGCAGAACAAGCGTTTGCTACAGGCAAGGAGTTGCCCGATTTTCTTCCTGGCGACACAATCACAGTAGCTTACCGCATCAAAGAGGGTAACAAAGAGCGTATTCAGCAGTACCGTGGCGTTGTCATCAAGATCAACGGCGAGGGTGTTAAGAAGCGTTTCACCGTTCGCAAGATTAGCGACGGCATTGGCGTAGAGCGTATCTTCCCAATGGAGAGCCCCTTCATCGACAACATCACTATCAACAAGTACGGACGCGTTCGTCGCGCCAAGCTGTATTACCTCCGTGGTCTCACTGGTAAGAAGGCTCGCATCAAAGAGCGCCGTTTCGTTAAGAAGGATGCCGCTAAGTAAGCATCATCTTGTTGAGAACGAAAAGAAATCAAAAACCGTGGCAGTTGCAACTTGCCGCGGCTTTTTGTTTTTTTATGGTGTTTTTGTTTGAATGTTTAAATAATTTGACTACCTTTGCGACAAATAATCGTAAGAAATGAAAACTGATTAATACACTAATATTATGAAACGAATAACGATTTTCAGGCCTTTTGTGGCAGTGATGGTGATAATGCTCTTGTCGTGTTTCTCGTCACATGTGTTAGCGCAGAGTGGTGAGGATGTTAGATATGAGGAGTATGGTAATGCCAGCGTCCTCAAAGGGGCAAAAGACGGTACTCTCACTCTAGTAATAAAAAACAAGAAGGATATGGAACGCGTGTTTGGACCGTCGGGATTTATAGGTCCGTCGCGCATTATTGATTTTGACCGTGAATTTGTTATTGCCGTGGTGGTCCCTAAGAATATTGCGGAGGCAACCATTGAGCCGGTGTCGCTCAAGCGCAAAGGCAACAAGTTGGTGTTCTCTTATACCATCGACGCGTCGAAGAAGGCATATAATAATAATGACAGGAATTTCGTCGCTCTCATAGTTGATCGCAAAGAACTCATGAAGGTTGACTTCCAGGAAGTGTCCTCAAATGGTGTAGCTTTAAATGACTCCAAAGATGTGAATGCTTTGCGCAAGCAGGTGAAATATCTCACTTCCGAGAATGAGGAGTTGAAGAAAAACGTGCAAGGGCTTCTTAATAGGATTCAGGAACTTGAAGCCGAGCGTGTCTATTACATTAATAAACTCAAGGAGGTTCAGACCGAAAACGAGCAGTTGAAGAAGATTGTACGTCATTAAATCAGAGTTGTAGTTATTTCTAAAAATATAAAAATGAAAAAAGTTGTTTATATCCTTACGTTGGCAGTTGCCGTTGCTCTGGCAGCTTGCAATAGTGGTGATGAATCGAGCGCATCTAAAAGTGGTGATGTCAGTGGTGAAATGACTGTGACCGAAACATCGGCAACTAGTGATGCTGAAGCTAGTGCTCAAGACGCTGGTGTGTCATCCCCCGTAGCTTCTCCACAGCCTAACGGCAACCAGGTAAATCCTGTTCAAGCTAAACCAGAACCCAAGGCGCCATTCACACCTGAGGAGGCAGCAAAGTACAAAGAGGCTATTACACAGGTAAAGGCCTATAGTGAAGAGCTGAATAAATGCGTCGATGCAAAAATGAATGGCAAGGCTATCGACGAGACAACCAAAAAACACATCACTGAAATTCAGAACAAACTCGAT
>JAFZUL010000131.1 GCA_017618355.1 Muribaculaceae bacterium | reverse complement strand
AGCTGCCGATGTCGGTTGAGCCAGCGGTAGTGAACTTGCTGAATCCCTCGGTGATGAGCAATTCGGTGGTGATCTCTGGCTTAGGCATCACGCGCAGTGTGTAGCTCTGAGCGTCTTCGCAAGCTGTCCAGTGAGCGGTGAACCCGGTATCGGTCACGCTGGTGGCATCGGAAGCTACAGGAGTGTCAACCCCCTGGATAGGAGTCTTGAAGCCAATCTCATACAAGCGGGAATAGTCGTTGTATATTCTCACCTTGTAGATCTTGTTTGGATCAAGGTCGTCCGAAGTGACAACCTCGGTGGCGTTGGTCTGCTGGCTCTGCTTGCTGTCGACCATAGTAGTACCTTCGGTAAGCGTTCCGTCGGCATTCAGAGTGCACTCATAGATCTCCATCCTCAAAGGATAGACATTGCCGGAGTAATTGCTTGATTGAATGTTGTAGGAATATTGCTTAACCTGGCTGCAGTTTGTAACGTAGAAGTTTTGATAAGCCTCGTTCCAGTTTGCATAATAGGCTGTGCTGGTGAAGTAACTGCTGCTTCCTAAGAAGATGTCGGTGGCATTCCAAGTCTCGCTTGAAGACTTGTCTTCACCCTCGCAGTTGATCCAGTTTTGATTGGCGTCGGCCTTTCGTGCGCCATAGTTTGAGACTGTGAGCCATGCGCATGCATCGCTAGGATATTCGTTGTACTTGTAGATAGTGCTCATTCCGCTTACAGTGGCTCCAGCATCGGTGATGGTGGCGTACTTGGCGATGTTGAGATAAGGATCGCTTGCTGTGCCGCCGTCGCTTGCGCTGGCAGTGAGGGCGATAGTCTTGCTCTCGGCACCAGTGCTGGCAAGTGTGATCGTTCCGGAGAAGTCGCCTTCCTCGGGTGAGCTGAATGTAACAGTAACTTGAACTGGATTGGTCTCGCTGATGCTGTTAGCGGCAATTGTCGTAGGCGAAACGCTGAACACGCCATTAGCATCGGTAAGGCTTACAGTGACATTGTTGCTGATGAACTTACCAGTAACATTAAAGGTCTTGCTTACTGTTGCGCCAGTCGAAGCATTCAAGCTCAAAGAAGATGGGTCAACGGTGAGAGTTGGCACCTTAGCTTGAGCAGTACCACTTACGGTAACTGTCTTACTCTCGGCACCACTGCTTGCGATTGTGAATGTAGCATTAGTGCTGCCTGCGGCTGTTGGAGCATAGGTTATGGTAACATCAACACCATTAGCGGCATTGGTGGCAGTGATGCTGCTCACGTTGGCGCTGTAAAGGTTTGAGCCGCTGCGAGTGATTGTGACGTTATTTGTCAAATTAACACCCTGTACGTTAAATGTCTTAGTATAGCTGTCGCCAACGTAACAATTGGTAAACGACAAGGAAGTAGGATTAACAGTGAGGGTTGGAGTCTTGGCCTGTGCTGTGCCAGTCAGGCTCACTGTAACGTTGCTAGCGCCAGAGCTTGAGAGGGTGAGTGTTCCGGTGGCATTTCCTGCAGCAGTGGGACTGTAGGTAACAGTCACTTGAACACCATTAGCTGCATTGGCAGCAGTGATGCTTGTCGTAGACACAGAGAAGACATTTGAACCAGTCTTGCTGATAGTGATATTTCCAGTTAGGTTGGAACCAGTAACTGTAAAAGTCTTTGTATAGGTTTCACCTACGTAACCCTCAAATGCGAGGCTGGTAGGATTAACCGATATTGCGGGATTTTCACCCTTGATGTACCAGAATGATGCTGTGCCGTCGCTGTTGAGGTTTATCTCAGTCACTGGTTTGTTAACTGTGCCTGCACCTCCTGTAGATGACGACAGCGAACCGCTGGCACTCATATTGGCCTTCATGGCTGGTGTTGTAGATGGGCCGAACGCATGATTAGTCTCGCCATAAAGGTCTTTATTCAAGTTGTTGGTTGAAAGAGAATTGTCGGCAGGCATGATGGTTGCTAACTGTACAGCCTTATTGTTGACAGTGTTGGCCTCCCAACGGCTTGCAACATAGGTGAAGTGGGTGATTAAAATACCCTCATCTTGAATGTAATAGTCCCAATTCTGTTTCTTGCGGTTTTCAAGAATCCAGTATTCATTGGAGTTTAGAGCGGTGATTTTCACAGCCTTGTCATTTTCAGCAGTCTTACTGTTGAACACTGGCAGGGTGTAGAAGGTGTTCTCAACAGCATCGATGTAGTTGAGCCAGCCCATAAAGTTCTTCTCATAGGCACTGTAGCCAATTGGGGTGTCACCATCGATTGAGCCTCCATTATAGCAGCCAGTATCCATCAAGCTCCAGTAGCTCATTCCAAAGTAACCATTGGTGTAGGTGGTCTCATAGAAGTCGGGCAAGCCCAGACAGTGAGAGAACTCATGACAGAAGGTGCCGATACCATCGAGAGTTGTGCCAGAATCGCTGCTGCCAGCAACCTCGTTGAACACAGCAAACTTGTCGATTGTCACACCGTTGCGTGTTACGGCTCCCGAGCCGTCACCATAGTATGCTCCCGATGAGAGACTCCACTGGCATGGCCATACTGCGTTAGGCACAACTCCATAAGCTTGTGCTTCACCAACACCAGCATATACTACGATACACACATCGGCTTCGCCGTCACCATTGTTATCATATTGTGCCCAGTTGATGTCGTTGCCGGCTTTGCTGATAGCGTCGCCCACCATCTTGGCAACACCCTTATCGTTGCCGCTGCTGTCATTGCCGCCATATGTGGCACGAGTGCTTGGCAGGGTGTAGATGCCATAGATGTCGAACTGTGGTGTGTACATACTGTTACTTTGGTCTTTAAAGTAATTGAACACACTCTTTGCATTGGTGTTGTACTGAGCCTCAAAATTAGCCTTAGAGTTACTCATGCTCTTGTCGGTGTACTGCACCAAGATGATTGGTACGCGAGGCGAACCGTTGTTAGGAACCTGAGTCGCTTTTGTCAAAATGGCTTGTGGATGCGCTGAGCGCAATTTGCTGCCTGCTTGCATCTTGGCTTCTTGTAGGGCCGCCATGGTCATTTGATACCTGTTCGCATTAACGAACGAGATTTCTGCGGCGTCACGATTAGCAACATCGTGAGCACGCACATTGGTCATGTCTCCTGAGACGACATAATAGAAGAATCCGTCATCGCCAAGAGCGATTGTAAGCTCATCGGCCGTTGCAAGGCTGTGGCTCCATTCGTCACCAATGGCCTTAACCTGTATTGTTGTACCATCACTCAATGTGAGGGTATTTATGCCAGGCTTAGCGGGTACTGCCATTGCTGCGGTCCACGCCACAACAACAGCGAGTGTCAATAATAGAAATTTTTTCATTAAATAAGAATTTTGTTAATAATATAGTTTTATAAATAATTATACTACTTAATAAGCCGTCAAAAGTACGGAAAAAAATATTCCTATGCAACAATTTCTTCTATCTTTCAATATTTGAACCTTTTTTTTAAGCAAAAAAAGTGGACACCCACATTTTCGGGTGTCCACTTTTTAGGTTTGGGAAATTGTAAAATTTACTTAACAATCACCTTCTTGCCACCAACGATGTAAACACCGCTTGGCAGACCCTTGGTGGCCTCGCTGGTGCGAACACCATACTTGATGAGCTGTCCGTTAACGTTGTAAACGTTGACATATTCGCCGTTCAAGTCAAGCCCCAAAGCGTCGATAGCTGTTGGGCTCTCAGGCATGCGCAGTGCGTGGCCAAGGTAGTTCTGGAAGTCGTAATCATAGTCAAGCAGGCCTCTCCAAGGCTCCTTGAGGGTGATAGCGCAGCGCACGGTGTAGCGTTGGCCATTTACCATAGTGTTGGTATTAGCGCCCCATGTGTATTCAAGAGTCAAGCTCTGTCCCTGTATGCCACCTGGAGCATAAGCGCGAAGAGTTCCCTCACTTGCATTCCAGTAGCCTGTTACATCAACAACCTGGTTGCTTACCAATGTGAATGGGTCGGCGAGGTTGATAGCCTCAACATAGTTCACAAAATCAGGGCTTAATGGCCACATGCCCTCAGGCTGCACAGTAATGGTGAGCAATGGGTTGAGCTCGACGTCGCTTAGTGTGCCCTTGAGGGTTCCACCAACGATGAGAGGGTTCTCAACAAATACATTGAACACGTCATCATCGCTTGCAGCAACGCGTATCCAGTTGCCATATTTGTCGGTTAGGAACGCATAGTTCGCAACATCGGCAACTTCAACCCTTACGAGGTCGTTGCTAACGGTATATTCTTGACCGTTAACACCATTCTCAAGGATATAAGCAAGAGTTGTCGGCTCTTCCACTGCAAGTGGAGTCTGGAAGCCAACAGCCAAGAGGTCGGGATAAGAACCACCGCCAGTCAATACAATCTTGTAAACCTTCGAAGCGTCGAGAGTTGTTGAAGTGATAACAGCTAAGCCACTTGCGCCACCTTGCTGCGAATCAACTGCAATAGATGCGGCAACGGGTGTGCCATCAGCATTCACTGTGCACTCATATATAGCCAAAGTGGCTTTGTTGCTGCTGCCATCTTTAACTAAAGCCTTAGCCTGGGTGCAATTGGTAACGTAGAAGCTCAGACTACCACTTCCGTAAATACCATAAACTTGATTGGTGCCAAAGAAATTATCATCATCTGGGAATATGTCAGTTGCAGCCCAAGAGTTGCTGTACTGCGACAGATTAGACACCTCAAGCCATTTCTGGTTAGCATCGGTCTGCTTAGCACCGTAGGTGGAAATGGTGAGCCAGCCGCAGTTGTCGGTCTCAGACTCTGCATAATTGTAGATTGAAGTCATATAGTTAACTGCTGCTCCTGCGGCATCGATGGTGGCATATTTAGCAATGTTGAGATAGCCGTCGCTTGCAGTGCCGCCATCGTTGCACTGACCAACGAGGTTGACTGTTGCAGTGAGGTCACCGCTGGTAAGAGTAATAGTACCAGTGCAGTTGATTTCCTCGTCACTACTGAAGGTCACGGTAAGCTGTGTGCCAGCCTCGGCATCGGTCTTGCTGATAGTAGTTGCCGAAACGGCGAACACGTTACTTGGATCGTTCAATGTCACAGTCACGTCACCTGGCAGCATCTTACCACGCACGTTGATTGTGGTAGAAACACTCTCACCAGGAGCGGCAGAGATAGTCACCTCGGTTGGGTCGGCGACAATCATAGGTTGGTTGAGCTCAGTCTTGAAGCCAATCTCTAAGAGGTCGGGATAGCTGCCGCCACCAGCCAACTGTATCTTATAGATTTTGGAAGGATCAAGGCCAGCCGAAGTTATCACGCCATTGCTGCCTTGCTTGGTGTCGGTTGCTGTATTTGCCGCAGTAAGAGTTCCATCGGTATTGAGTGTGCACTCATAGATTGTCAATGTCGCATTTGAACTACTAGAACTTCCCCCCTTTATATAAGCCTTGGCCTGGACGCAATTGGTTACGTAGAAGGTCTGAGTGCCGCTGCCATAAATCGAAAAACTGTTGTTACTGCCGAAGTAAGCGTCATCACCGAGGAATATGTCGGTTGCGCTCCAAGTGTTGTTGTACTGAGAAAGCGATGAAGTTTCATACCAGTTCTGGTTAGCATCGGCCTGCAGAGCACCATAGTTACAAAGTGTGAGCCAAGCACCATCGCCTTGCACAGTATATTTGTAGATAGTACTCATTCCGCTAACTGTAGCACCGGCTTCGTCAATAGTCTCATACTTGGCGATATTGAGGAACGGGTCGGTGGCCATACCCAAATCGCTGGCATTAGCGGTGAGCTGAACGGTCTTGGTCTCGGCTCCATTGCTGGTGAGAGTGAGTGAGCCTGTGAATTCGCCCTCTACGTCAGAGTTGAATGTCACGTTCACTGCAACAGGAGTGTCGGCACCTGTGCTATTCTTTGAAATAGTGGTTGGCGAAACGCTGAACACGCCATTCTGGTCGTTGAGAGTGATTGTGATGTCGTTAGTCAGGAACAAACCAGTCACGTTCACTGTCTTGGTCATTGGTGTCGACAGCTTAGTGTTGAAATTCAGAGTTTCGGCATCAACTGTGATTGTTGGAACTCGTGGTTGAGCTAAACCGGTGATTGGCACGGTAACGGTCTCGGCATCGGCACTGGTGAGAGTAAGAGTTGCATTGGTTGTGCCGGCAGCGGTAGGAGAATAGGTAACTGTCACGTCAACGCCATTGTAGGCGTCGTCAGCACTGATGGTGGTTGGGCTCACGCTGTAAACATTTGAGCCACTCTTGACAATGCTGATTGGACCAGTGAGGTTATAACCCTTCACGTTGATGGTCTGTGTATAGGTCTCGCCCTGATAGCCCTCAAAGCTAAGTTCCGAAGGATTGGCAACGATGGTTGGACCTTGATTATTGAGGATGTACTCAATACCTGCCAAAGCGTTGATGATACCGTGACCACGCTGCAGAGCAGGGCTCTGTGGATTGCTGTAGGCGGTAGCAGTGTTGGCAATCACATCCTTCACACGGTCAACATCGAGAGTTGGGTCGGCCTGCAAGAAGAGCACTACTACACCGGCGGCAGTAGGAGTAGCCATTGATGTACCACTCATCTGTCCCCACTTGTAGGTGGTGCCATTGTAGGTTGTTGACCAAGAAGAAGATTGCCCTGAATCATATCCGTTGATTGATGAAATCACATAGTGACCGGGAGCGGTGATAAATGGCTGGTTGATGCCGTTGCAGTCAACACCGTAGCTTGAGAAGTAGGCGATGTCGCCCTGAGAGTAAGGGCTATTTGATGTGTTACGAGAACACATGGCGCCCACACTGATGGCCTTGGTGCAAGTCATGTCGTCGCACATAGAGTTCTCATAGGTGCCAGGGGTCAGAGTATAGCCGCTTACACTGCCCGAAGTTCCCAACTCGCTGTAATAACAATCGGTATAAACGTGAACAGTGTTTCCTGCACTACCCTTGATGATATAGTAAGCCGATGAATTACTGCTTGAAATATACAGATTGTAACGACCGCTGTATTGATCCACGCCCCCCTGAACGGTAACGTTGTTATAGGTGCCGCTTGTCATCCAATCGCTCTGAGAGTTGTTAACAACAACTTTAACCTGGAGCTGGTCGCCAGTGCTATTCCAAATATCACAATCGCCACCATAATAAGTGTAGTTGACGTTATGACGCACCATCATGTAGTCGTTGTCGCTTGAGAGTGTCTTGACTGCTGCGCCAGTGATGTCGGCCTCGTTACCTGCGGCAAGCAGGATAACGGCACCATATTGCTCAGCAACCTGTTGATAAGCACGGCAGATGCTGCTTGTGCCATCGTGAGGTCCTGTGTCGCTACCCAAGCTTATGCTGATAACGCAAGGCTTGCCAAGTACGTTCTTGGCATAATTGCCAATATACTTCGCCGAACTTACGATAGCGGTCTCAGTAAGACTATAACCGCAGCCAGCAAGTATTAAATCGGCTTCGGGAGCCATACCGGCATAATCGCCCACGTGTGAACCGGCGGCACAACCAGTGGTGTGAGTACCGTGGCTCTCGCTGCTGTCGTCGCAGGTAAGATTGCCAATCTGGCTGGCGGTAGTGTACTGATAGCCCATAAGCTCAACGCCGTCGACAGTGGCTTTGGTACCTCCGTTGGCGCTTGAAGCGTTAGGCATATAAACTGCCTTTACACGGGTGTTGCCGTTGTCGTCAAGGAAAGCACGGTGATTGAACTGGATACCGTCGTCGATGATACCAAGCACCACGCCTTGTCCGGTAAAGCCTTGTGGAAGTCCATAATTGGTGCCATCCCAAGCTTTATCGGCGTTAACGACGCCTTTGGCAACATCGGTCAAGAGACGTGCATTACGGGCGATGCCCACTTGTTTCACACTTTTAATTCTGGCGACAGCTTCAAGCTTGTCGACAGGAATACTGGCAGTAACAAAACCTTTGAACTTGCCAGTAACTTTAATTCCGTTAGCCTCAAGTTCGGCTATCGAAGATTCATCGATGGAGACGAAACATTCTACATACTCCACTCCATTCACAGTCTTAGGCTGGGCAAGTAATGACTTGCCATCTGGAGCTTGCGCAACGGCATTTGCGCGTTGCTGCAAGAATACCCTGGTTGGTGCACTGAGCTTATCACTTGCTATCATAGCAAGCGACATGCCAGCTACCAACATAAATAGGAAAAACCGTTTCATTGTTTTAGGAATAATTTGAAATTAATAATTTACGATAATTGTATTATATTTGTAAAGATAAGTGTATTATTTTTTTAAGATTGACCACAAAGATATAAAAAAATCCCCACAAAGTGCTTTTTGCGGGGATTTTTTAACGTTTTTATAAATTCTCGGAGATTTATTCTAATCCCATAAGAATATTGTAAACTGTAGTTGCATCGTGAGTGGTGATTTCTCCATCGCCGTCCTGGTCACCATTAACGATATAGCTATCGTCGCCATTGAGTATGTAGTTGTAAAGCAGAGTAACATCATAGGAAGTTACTTCTCCGTCGCCGTCAACGTCGCCAGGAATACCGCCAATTGTGGTAACAAGAATCTTGTTAGACCAACGGCTCTCCTTAGCGCCATACACAGCTTTTACATCATAGTAGTAGGTGGTGTATGGGTCAAGGCCAGTAACCTTATAGCTGTTGGTGGTGATGCCAGTAATAGTAACTCCATCGAGATCGATTGATTTGGCAGCTCCAGCGCGATCACCATCGATAATATGGATGCTGGTGATTATCACTCGCTTGGCATTGGCTGTTGTCTCAAACTTAATCTTCTGTCCAGCATTAGCGTTGCGGTCAAGGACTACAGTGTAGGTTGCCTCTGTGCTGTTGGGCAGAGTGACAGTCTCATTTGAGTCGCCGCAAGAAATCTTAAGGTTGCAGTTGGTATCGTTATTATAAGCCTTAGCTTTGAATGTTACAGTCACTTTGTTCTCGGTCAAATCAAGTGTTGGAGAAGTCAATGTTCCAACCGATGAACCAGTACCAAAGCGTATTCCACCAACGGCTTCATATACCTTAGAACCTGTCCAGCCTGCATTGTCCATATAGCTGTCAAGGCTGGAGCTAATATCTTGAGCACCATTCTTGGTGAACTTCGAGAATCCTTCGGTTAGAATGTCATAATTCTTAGGAACGATGCGCAATGTGTAGCTTGTGGCGCCATTGCAAGGATTCCAGTTGGCTGTGAAGTTAGTGCCTCCAATGGCAGTGGCAGCAGTAGCCACAGGTGTTTCAAGGGCATTTAGCTCGGTCTTGAAGCCAATCTCCAGGAGGTCGGGATAAGAACCACCGCCATTCAGTTGTACCTTGTAGACCTTGGAACCATCAAGAACTGCCGAAGTAATGACTCCATTACTACCTTGCTTGGTGTCGGTTGGTGTAGATGCAGCCGTGACAGTGCCATCGGCGTTGATGGAGCACTCATAGATTGACAATGTTGCGTCTGAACTAGAATAGCTGCCGCCCTTAACTAAAGCCTTGACCTGAATGCAACTGGTTACATAGAAAGTTTGACTACCGCTTCCATAGATTGAATAAGCCTGATTGGAGCCAAAATAAGCAGCGTCGCCTAAGAAAATATCATTTGCGTTCCAATCATTAGAATATTGCGATAGCGATGAAGTTTCATACCAGTTTTGGTGATTGTCGGCCTGCATTGCGCCATAGTTTGACAGGGTAAGCCAAGCGCACTCATCGTTCTCATACTCGGTGTACTTGTAAATAGTAGTCATTCCGCTTACTGTAGCACCTGCCTCGTCGATAGTTTCATATTTTGCAATGTCGAGATATGGATCGCTAGCAGTGCCCTTGTCGGTGGCTTTAGCTGTGAGTTGAACTGTCTTGGGCTCGGCACCGTTGCTTGTAAAGGTAAGCGAACCGGTGAAGTCTCCCTCCACATCGGAAGTGAAAGTCACGTTGACCGAAACAGGAGTGTCGATGCCAGTGTCGTCTTTCGATATAGTAGTTGGTGAAACGGTGAATACATTGTTCTGGTCGTTGAGAGTGACAGTGATGTCGTTAGTAAGGAACAGACCATTCACTTTCACAGTCCTTGTAAGTGGAGTTGACAACTTACCATTGAAGCTGAGGGCTTCGAGGTCGGTAAGGATGGTTGGAACCCTGGGCTGAGCAACACCAGTTATAGGCACCGTAACAGTCTCGGCCTCGGCACTGGTGAGGGTGAGGGTTGCCTGAGTCTCGCCAGCCGCAGTGGGAGCATAGGTGATAGTGACGTCAACACCGTTGTAAGCGTCCTCGGGACTGATGGTGGTAGGAGTCACGCTGTAAACCTCTGAGCCGCTCTTGGTAATAGTGATGGGCTGGGTGAGGTTATATCCCTTAACCCTGATGACGTTGGTATAGGTCTCTCCTTGATATCCCTCAAAATGAACCTCTGAGGGATTGGAAACGATTGTTGGACCTTGATGCTGGAGAATATACTCAATTCCGTCTAAAGCATTGATGATGCCATGTCCACGAGCCATTACTGGGCTGGTAGAACCAGCGGGATAGGCTGTGGCAGTTTCAGCAATCACTTCTTTCACGCGGTCAACGTCGAGAGTTGGGTCGGCCTGCAGGAATAGTGCAACTACACCAGCGGCACATGGAGTAGCCATTGAAGTACCACTCATTTGTCCCCACTTGTAGGTTTGACCATTATAAGTCATCGACCAAGAAGAAGATTGATAAGAATCATATCCATTGATTGATGATATCACATAGTGTCCAGGAGCAGTGATGAACGGCTGGTTCACGCCGTTGCAGTCAGTACCGTAGCTTGAGAAGTAGGCAACATCACCTTGACCATAGCCATCGCTTGAGCGGGAAGCCTGAGCTCCCACACTGATGACTTTGGGAGATGTCATGTCATCGCACATAGAACCTTCATAGGTACCTGGAGTGATGGTGTAGCCGCTCACAGTACCCGAAGAGTTGGATAGAGTGCTGTACCAACAGTCGGTATAAACGTTGATGGTATTGCCGCCACTACCCTTGATGACATAAGTTGCCGAAGATGCGCTGCTTTCAATATACAGGTTGTAGCGGTTGTTGTAGACATCCACGCCACCTTCAACGGTAACACCGTTAAATGAGCCGCTTGTCATCCAGTCGCTCTGTGAGCCACTTACAATAACTTTAACCTGAAGTTCGTCGCTTGTGCTGTTCCAAATGTCGCAGGAGCCAGTTGCAGAGCCTCCCCACCAGCCGCCCGAAACGTTGTTGGTAACGGCCATATAGTCGTTATCGCTGGAGAGAGTCTTTTTGGCATGGCCATATATATCGGCTTCGTTACCGGCGGCAAGCAGAATCACCGCACCATAGGTGTTAGCCACCTCGGTATATGCGCGACTGGTCATACTCATACCGTCGTGAGGACCAATGTCACTACCCAAGCTGATGCTGATAACACATGGCTTGCCGAGTTGCTGTGCATACCAACCGATATACTTTGCCGAACTGATAATGGCTGTTTCTGTAAGCGAAGAGCCGCAACCACAAAGGATGAGGTCGGCCTCGGGTGCCATACCAGCGTAGTTGCCCACATGTGAACCAGCGGCGCAACCTGTGGTGTGTGTACCATGACTTTCGCTACTGTCATCACAAGTAAGATTTGCAATTTGGCTGGGTGTGGTGTAATGATAGCCCATGAGTTGGACACCATCGATAGAGGGTTTTGTACCACCGTTGGCACTGCTAGCGTTAGGCAAATAAACCGATTTAACGCGAGTGTTACCGTTGTCATCAAGGAACGCGCGATGATTGAACTGGATGCCATCGTCGATGAGGCCGACTACCACACCTTGACCTGTAAAGCCCTGTGGCAGGCCATAGTTGGTTCCGTCCCATGCCTTGTCGGCATTAACGATGCCTTTTGCTACATCGGTGAGCAGTCGTGCGTTACGGGCAATGCCCACTTGCTTGACGCCCTTGAGGCGGGCAACGGTTTCAATTTTGTTGACAGGAATACTGGCAGTGACAAAATCACTGAATTTGCCAGTAACTTTTACTCCGTTAGCCTCGAGTTCGGCTATCGAAATACCATTGAGTGAGATGAAGCATTCAACATACTCCACCCCATTTACGGTCTTTGGCGAGGCAAGAACTGTCTTGCCATCGGGTGCCTGAGCTACAGCCTTTGCGTGTTGCTGCAGGAACACCTTGGTTGGTGCGCTTAGCTTATCGCCAGCTATCATTGCCAGCGACACGCTAATAGCGACAAAAAACAGGAAAAGTTTTCTCATGATGTGTAAAAATTAAAATATAGAAAGTAATTGTGTATTATATTTAAGTTGTTTTGCAAAATTACTCATAAATTTCACATAGTTGCTAAAAAATCCCCACAAATGTTGTTTTGTGGGGATTTTTTAACGTTTTACCAGTCAATTGAGTCAATTAACTCCCAAGAGAATGGAGTAAACGGTAGTGACATCGCTAGCTGTGATGTTTCCATCGCCATCTTGGTCACCGTTGACAAGGTTGCTTGAGTCATTGCTAAGCAAGAAGGAGTAAAGTGCTGTAATGTCGGATGAGGTCACAAATCCGTCACCGTCGACATCACCGGCAATGGCCGCTCCGCCAGCAAGAGTGGTCACCTCAATCATGTTTGACCAGTTGCTTGCAGCAGTGTTGTAGAGTGCCATCACATCATATATATAGGTTGTCTCAGGCGACAATCCGTTAACACTATAATGATTGTTTGTGATGCCATTGATTAATATTGGGTCACCTTGTGAGCTGGTGTCGTTGAGGTCTACATCATAGATTTCTACGCTAGTGATTACTACGCGTTTCTTCTTGGTGAGTGTAGCAAACCTTATCTTCTGACCTGCCTCTTGAGCGCAGTCGAGAACTGCTATAAAGCTGCCCTCGTTGCTTGACGGAACAATTATCGTGTCGGCGCTCTCGCCACAGCTCACAGCAAGCGGGCAATCCACGTCGGTGTCATAGGCACGTGCAGTGAATTTTACGCTCACCTTCCCTGTGCTGCTCGAAAGGTCGACAGCAGGGCTTTGAAGAACACCATTATAGCTTGTGGCACCCAAGCGAATTCCTCCCACAGCTTGATAGACATAGGAAGCCGCCCAACCAGCATTGTCGGTGTAATTGTTAATAGTGCTGGCAATATTGGTAGTACTTTCCTTTGTACACTTAGCAAAAGTCTCGGTAAAGAGCGGAGTCGCTATTACAGCGGGCTTGATGCGCAATGTGTAGCTGGTAGCAAAGGGGCATGGGTCCCAGTTGGCGGTAAACGAGGTGGCTGCAACGCCAGTAGCGTCGGTGGCGTGTGGGGCCACGTTGTTTATTGTGGAGGTGCCAGTGAGGGCAACTGTGACACTTTGCGCACCTGGACTGCTAATGGTAATGGTGCCATTGTGAGTTCCTGCTGCAGTAGGAGCATAGGTCACCGTCACCGTCACATAGCTGCTCTCGTCGTAGGTGGCTGCAGAAATAGTGTTTGGGCTCACGGTGAATATTTGGTTGTCGCTGGTGAGCGTAACATCATCATTGATAAATTCTCCATACAGCCTAAATGACTTTGTCGCTGTACCACCAGCAAAGGCTGTAAAGTCGAGCGATTCGTAACTTGTGCTCAAGGTTGGAGTTTTGGGATTAGCAACACCATTGACATTGATAGATACTTGCTGTGCCCCAGCACTGTTAAGATTAATTGTTGCTGAGGTGTTGCCAGTCGAAGTTGGAATAAACTTAATAGTAAGCGTTGTTCCAGCCATTATTTCAGCATTAGTGAAGCTTGTGGGCTCAACACTATATATGTTGGGACCAACAACACTAACGTTCACCCCCTGAGTGAGATTGCGGCCTTCGAGATTTATTGTTGTGGTGATGGTGTCGCCCACATATCCGTTCATATTGACTTCGGTCTTGCTAGCTATAATTCTTGGCAACGCACTTTGCTGCAAGACGTAAGAGATGCCGTCAAGGGCATTGATGATGCCATAACCTCGCTGCTTGGGAGGACTTTGTGGGTTAGAGTAAGCCGTAGCAGTATTGGCTATAGCGTCTTTAACGCCATTTACATCAAGCTCTGGGTCAGCTTGCAGATAGAGTGCTACCACACCTGCGGCGATAGGTGTTGACATCGACGTGCCACTCATCTTGCCCCACTTGTGGGTGCGTCCATTATAGGAAACCGAATAAGATGTTCCATATTGACTATTAGTGGAGTCGTAACCGTTGAGCGAAGAAATCACATAGTGGCCAGGAGCGGTAATGAAAGGATGGTTAACACCCTTGATATCGGTACCGAAACTTGAAAAATAGGCTACATCGCCTTGGTTGTAAGGATAATTTTCGTAGTAGCTCGCGCGTGATGCTTGTGCTCCCACGCTGATGGTCTTGCTACCGCAGATGTCGTCGCTCATCGTGCCGTCGGCCTGGCCCTTAGTGAGGGTGTAGCCGCTGATGTTACCGCTTGAGGCGATAACCGAGGCGTGACCACCGTCACACCAAGCGTCGATGGTGTTTCCAGCTTCACTGGTTACCATGTAGGTGAGGCGGTAGTTGCTGTTTTTCGCTCCACTCATAGAGGGGTAGATATAGATGTTTTTACGGTTGTTTGAAGAGCTGAAGTTGATTTCCACAGAGCTTGAGCTATTGAAGTAAGAGCCGAAGTTGTTTAAAGTGGTACTGCTGGTAATCTCATCGCTGGTGTAGACAATGGCGCCACTGCTTTTGTTTACAATAAGCACCTTGAGCTTGAGCTGGTCATTGGTCCGTCCCCAAATGTCCATAATGGGAGTGCCATAGTAGGCCGAGCCACCCACGTTGGCGCCATTGCTGTTGGTCTCGTGCATAATGACAAAAGCATCGTTGGCGCTTGAGAGGGTTCGGCTGGCATATCCAGTGGCGTCGGCCTCATTACCCGAGGAGAGCAAGATAACCGCGCCATATTGCACAGCAACCTGGTCATATAATCTGCAGATATAGCTTGAGCCGTCGTGAGGACCTGTGTTGCTGCCAAGGCTGATGCTTATCACGCAAGGCTTGCCTTGTGTCTTGGCATAGTTGGCGATATATTTTGCACTGTTGGCGATTGATGTTTGACTCAGGTTATCACCTAGACCACACAACACCAAGTCGCAGTCGGGAGCCATGCCGGCATAGTTGCCTACCTCTGAGCCACCGGCGCAGCCACTGGTGTGGGTTCCGTGACTCTCAGCATTGTAGTCGGTGGTGAGGGCGGCAATCTGCGATGCAGTTGTGTAGTGATATCCAGGCAGTGTGCTACTGCCAACCGTGGGCGCTGTGCCGCCGTTGGCAGTTGTGGCGTTAGGAAGATACACCGCTTTGATGCGGTTGTTACCCGAAGCGTCAAAGAAAGCGCGGTGATTGAAATCCATACCAGTGTCAATTACACCTACTACAACGCCAGTGCCACGATAGTTGTTTGGAAGGCCGTTGCTGGTGCCGTTCCAAGCCTGGTAAGCTTTAGTCACATTCTTGGCTTGGTCGGTCATGTGATGAGCCAAAGGCGCAATGGCGATTTCCTGCACAATATCGAGTTTTGCTACTTGATCCACTTTGTTGATGGGAACAAGAGCGGTAACAATACCGTCAAACTCCCCAGTGATAATCACTCCCAAAGCTTTAAGTTGGTCAGTGGATTTACTGTTTAGGGCAATAAAGCAGTCCATGGCTTCTACGCCATTCACAGTCTTTGATTTGCTAAACAATTGCTTGTTGACTTGCTGGCTTGCACTTTTAGCATATTCATGCAAAAACAGCTGTGTTGGTGCACTTAATTTGTCGTTGGCGCTCATTGCTAATGACAAAAACGTCACTATTAAAAATAGAAAAAACTTTCTCATAATTAGATTTGGTATATGGTTATTAATTATATCGTGGTATAAAAAGCTTACAAAGTTAATAATATTCATCAAATCAAACAATAAAATCCCCACAAAACCTGTTTTGCAGGGAATAATATTAGACAGGAATAACGTTCTTTTGGTACTTAAATCAGGTGATTTAGTTGCCCAAAAGGATGTTGTAGATTATGGTGATGTCGACCGATGTGATGATGCCGTCGCCGTCCTGGTCACCGTTGACAATGGCGCTGTTGTCGTTGTTAAGCAAGTAATTGTAAAGTGCTGTCACATCAACACTTGAGACCAAGCCGTCGCCGTTAACGTCGCCATAAACCAGAGGATTCAAAGGAGCATTCTTATAAATCACCTCAAGGCCTGGAATTAGCATAGTGTATTGTTTTCCTGTAGTGTTTTTGCCCATTGTTATCTGCACATAGGTCGATGTGATAGGGTAGTTGCTGATGTCGTTAGCGTCAATCCACTGGTCGATTGGAAGGTCGATGGTGGTCTCCACATTGGCAGGAATCGACTCGGGAGTGACAGCAGGAAAGCTGATTTTTCCACCATTTGGACGCAAGGCAAAGGTCACTCCAGTAACAGGAGCGTCGCCTGGATTGATGCGCACTCTCAAGGTGTCGGGAAGGCTCCATAGCACTATGTCTTTATTCATACGAAAGTAGTTGGTTCGCCCGCTAGAACCGGTGTAGTCAACTTTCACGCCATTGTCGAGAGGCTCAACTGTATAGTCCTTGCCACCACTCATGGCAAAAGTCCATGTGCCCAGGTCCATTTCAGGATCAAGCGCATAGACGCGCTTGGTGGGTTTCTCGACGGTGACTTTCATTGTCACGCTTTGATCGTCGATAACTCCTGTGACCGAGGCAATACCGTCGCGCAGGCCTTGAAGCACACCAGTCTCGGCATCGATAGTGACTATGTTCTCGTCGCTGCTGCTCCATGTGAGGGCCGCTGGATCAAGTGGCATCCAGGTTTCTCCCACTTGGCTTTGGAGTTCAACAGGGTAGGTGCGGTATGTGTCGTTGACAACCGAGTCGTTTTTAAGGGAAATGGCTTCTCCTGTGCCCACTATGGTGAGCGGTGCACTCACTATGACATTGCCTAGGGAGCCGGTGAGCATATCAGTACCACTGCCTGTGGCAAAGAAGGTGACACCGTCGCGTATGGTGCCCAGTGTCTCGGGACATGAGAGTTGAACGCCCTGAACATCGTCATCAATGAGCATTCCATACTGATTATAGCCATAGAACTTGGGAGTGTAAACACCATATTTTGGAACTATAAGGCTGAAGTCGACAAATCGCAGCTCGGCAATTTCATCATCGTCGGGGGCGCTGCTCACTACAAAGAGTCCATTGCCGTCGGCACGCTCGGTGCCGTCGCTTGGTTTATTGCGGATGCCCAATGCACTAGTGTAGAGTGTTGAAGAACCGCCTCCGTCCACATTCATGGCATCGGTGGCGCCGGCATATCGCATTATGTCGGCAAGAACACTGGTCCTTACACCGTCGCTGATGAGCGACCGCCCATCAACTACAAGGAAATACACCTTGTTGCCGTTATCGCCATAGCCCACCGACGAACGAGGATGTAGTTGGCTTGCATCGGCACGTTCGCTCTCACTGTCGAGCACTACGCCGTCGGCAAGAATCTTGGGGTTGCCCGAAATCACTTGTTGGGGGTCAACGCTCAGGTCGCCAAATGTCCAAGTTGGGGAGATGGTGATGGTGTCACCCACTTCAAGGGTGTTGACCACGGTGGCTGCCGAGCCACGGCCTCGAATCACATATTTCCCTGCCGGGATGGTCATATCTCCAGCGGTGCTGGTGTCGCTCTCGACCACCATCTTGTAAGGATGGGCACTTTCAAACTTCTCTCCCTCGGCAAGACGGGCAACTAGCTCGGTGCCGCTGTTGGTCTGGTCGGTGCTTCCGTAGTAACGGTCGGTATATATGACAATCTTGTTGTTACATTCGCTCGAATAGGTGTTCACACCGCCCAACGTTGCGGTTGCGCCCGATGGGGTGGTAAGTGTGCCACCAAACACGAAGGGGTTGACATAGACCTCTCCCTCCTTGTCTACAATGAAATTTTTGTATAGAGCGGCATTGTTGCGGGCGCGGTAAATCTCGCCGTCAACTACTGTGGCACCAACGGGTGTTCCCACTATCGACACGCCGCGGCCTGTAGTGCCGCTGGTGTTGAAGAAGTCGGCATTGATGCCGACGAAGTAGCGCTTGCCGGGCTCGCTCTTGCGCTCAGCCATTGCCGAGACGCGCTCGTTACCTGCAAGTTTGTCGGTAGCGCACACTCCTGCCAGCGACAGCCATGGGTTGGTCATGTCGATGGTGCAGTAAAACACACGCAACTTGCCTGTTTCATTATGAAACCATAGCGATGTTTGAGTGGTTCCAGGTCCCACCTGATTGTGGAAGAGAGTGTCGACTTGATACTCCACACCTCGCAGAGTCCATGTGTTGCTGGCAATGGCATTTATCGACAATGTTGCCAATATAAGGACTAATATTTTGTTTTTCAGCATATTGATTTTGTGCTAAAACAACGGCTCCCTCATCGTCGAGAGAACCGTTGTTAATGTGTTGAGGTTTTTTAATTACCAAGCAGTATGTTATAGATTATGGTGATGTCCACCGAGGTAATGATGCCATCTCCATCTTGATCTCCGTTGACAATTGCTCCATCGTCGCCGTTGAGCAGGTAGTTGTAGAGAGCTGTCACGTCAACGCTTGAAACCAGGCCGTCGCCGTTCACGTCGCCAAGTACTATTTCAGGTCCGCCTGGTTCAACACCTGCACCAATCTTGTATACGCCCATACCGTTATAGGCCTTGAAGGTGAGCAGTGTCACTTCCTCGTTGCCCTCATCGTCAACACCCTTCTCAACTGCTATGCAGTGAACGCGGAGGCCGCTGTCATTAAACTTGCCTACGCTATCGGCTGGAAGTTGCCAGTATTTTTCCATAGTCTCGAGCATGTCGCCGTCGCCCAACTCGCACACGTTGATTTGACAGCCGTTGCCATTGCCGTTCATGTCGGCTTTGACATAGGCAAAGAAGTGGCGGTCGTCGAGAGTGAACTCGTTCATACCGTTGGCAGCAGCGCGTGTGGGCCACAGCTCTTCAGGTACGTTCTCAAAGCTGTCAACTATTGAGCCATCTACATAGTATAGCACGGGAGCACCGTCGAAGCAGTCTATATAGAAATACTCGCCGCTATACATGGTGTCCTCATCGGTTCCTAACAGCATTTTAACCACGGGAGCAAGACTGAATCCCACTTTCTCGGCTGGATAGAACTCGGTGAAGTCCATATAGGGGTCACCATAGAAGCCGCCCTCCCAAGTGTCGATGTCGCCACCCTGATCGTTGTGCCAGCGGTAAACAGTGGGGAAGCCAGGGTCGTTACTGTTGTGACCAATAGTCATAATGTTGCACTCGGCTTCGTCAAGAGTGATGTCGCCAATGAGGTCAAGATAGTCGGTACGATAAGGAACGTCGCCCTTATCCATATTGGTGACTAATGTCAATGCGCCACTCTCGGTGTCGACCATGTAGATGGGAATGGTTTGCGCCGAAGCGCTTGTCATGGGTGCTACCCAAATGTGCCCAAAGTTATCACTGCCGATGCAGGTGTTGCCTAGGAATACACCATAGGGCGCGCCATTCAGTGTGAGGTCCAGATCCTTTGTTGGCTGTCCGGTGAGAGCGTCAAAGCAGTGAACCACGCCCTGAAGGATGGTGTCGTTCTTGCCGGTCTCAGGATTGGGGATTACTACCATTTTCTCCTGGCTGCGTGATACATACACTACGCCGCCAGTCATTGTTGCGGTGCGGGCATTGGTGTGGCAAATGGGTGATTCGGTGTAGGCGTTCTTGGCATGAACGCGGTCAAACATCCACAGGTTCTTCACGCCAATTCCGTTAACTTTGTCATAGGTCTGACCGTCGGTCACGGCCCATGCTCCCACGGCGGTCATCACCGCCATTGCTGCAATAAGTAATAATTTCTTCATGTTATCAAGATGTTGTAGGGGTTTGTATTAATCATTTTAAAGCAAGAAGGGAGGAAAACCACCAAGCCTCCTCCCCTTCTTTTGTTAGTTGCAAAAATCTTAGATTAATTACTCGCTGCCAAGCAGGATGTTGTAGATAATGGTAATGTCAACCGATGAGATGATACCATCACCATCCTGGTCTCCGTTGACGATATCAGAGTCGTCACCGTTGAGCAGGAAGTTGTAAAGGGCTGTAATATCAACACTGGAAACTAAATTGTCACCATTAACATCGCCAGGAATAGCTATCTGCATTGGCTCATCGGGAACTACGCCCTCGCCAACTACATAAACACCCATACCATTATAGCACTTGTATTCAAACACGAGAGCTGCTTCCTCGCCACCCTCGGTGGTGTAGTCGGTAATAACTGGATGTATGCGAAGACCGCTATCGCTGGACTGACCTTGACCGTCGGCAGGGAATGTCCAGTAGCGCTGCATTCCGTTGAATGCCATGCCCTCACCAAGCTCGCAGATGTTTACCTGGCAAGAGTTGGGAGCGTCATACTGTCCTATTGAATAAACAATGAAGTTGCGGCCAGAAAGAGCAAACTCACCAATGCCGTTGGTGCCAACCTTTGGCATAAGGAGGCTGTCGGCATCAAGCTCCTCTTGAGTGAGACTGCCAAAACCGTCAATTATAGTACCATCTTTTGCGTAGAGAGTAGGCACTGTGGTGAAGCCATCTATGTAGTATGTCTCACCACTGTAACGCACGTCTTCATCCTCGCCAAGCACAAAGCGGCAGGCGGGAGCATAGCCCCACTGAGTCTGGCTTTCGGGATACATCTCAACGAAGTCCATGTAGGGGTCTCCATAGAAGAAGCCATCCCAAGTGTCGGCATCGCCGCCTTGATCATTGTGCCAACCATAAACGGTGGGAACCTGTGAGCCAGGAGTCATCACGTTACACTCAGCCTCTTCAAGAGTGATATCGCCCACTACGTCCACATAGTCGGTACGGGCAATCACATCGCCTTTATCAAGATTAGCAATGAGAGTGAGCTCTCCTGTCTCGATGTTAAGTTGATACAGAGGCAGGGTAGCGGTTTTCTCACTGGTGTAGGGAGCAATCCACACATGGCCAAAATTGTCTTTGCCAATTGAGTTCGCGCCAAGGAACACGCCATAAGGCTCACCATTAAGGGTTACATCAAGTGGAGACATCTCTTCGCCAGTCATAGCGTCTAAACGATAAACTACGGCCGCCATGATGGTGTCGTTTCCATTGCCGTCGGGTTTAGGAGTGATAATTTGCTTTGCCTCACTGCGGGCAACATATACGACGCCATCTTGCATAACAGCGGTACGAGCTTTGACGTTACACCATTCATAATCGCTTTGCAGCTCATTTATGCCATAGTGGAAACGGTCAAGCAGCCACAAGTTGCGCATGCTAATGCCATTCACGGTCTCATAGCCGTTAGGGTCTTTCTTCAGTAGCAAGCCTGCTGCCATAGCGCTTGAGCAAGCAATAGAAACTAAAGTGATGATGAGTAATAATTTCTTCATTTTGCAAAATGTTTTTTAAGTTTATAGTATTTTTTTTAATTTTATTTTCAATCTACAAAGAAAAGAAAAAGTAAGCAATCCACAAAATTTTTTAATCTTTTTTTTTGAAAATGCTCACGAAAACAACACATTATTATAAAAGCCCCTTTTGGAAGGGGCTTGATATCTAATTATTTAAGATATGGGAAATCTCCTAAAAAGGAGCTCTTACTATTTGGAACAAAACACTTGAAGTTACTTTTTTCAAACTTTGTTGAGATCGATTGTAAGACCCTCGTTGGCAAGTATGGTTGAGGGAAATTCTTCTCTTGCCTGATTGAGCAAAATGTTCTCATCGTGATAACGACTGCTGTAATGACCTAGAATGAGACGTTTAGCACCAGCTTCACGAGCTACCATGGCGGCATGTCGTGCTGTGCTGTGGTAGCGCTTGGTGGCGTTCTTCAGATTCTCGTCGCCATAGGTCGCCTCATGATAAATCCAGTCCACGCCTTCAACAGCGTTAATCACTCGCTTGGAGTACTTGGAGTCGCCGCAGTAAGCGTAGGAGATGGCGGGATCGGGCTCGGTGGTAAGTTCGGCATTGGGAATCACCAGTCCCTCGGGAGTCACAAAGTCCATGCCCTGACGCAGGCTGTTGAGGAAGTGCTTGGGCACGTTGTGGCTCGTGCAAGCGTCGTTATTGATGTGGCGCAATTTGTTCTTCTCCCTGAAGAGGAATCCCACACATGGCACTCGATGGGTAACGGGAAATGTGCTCACCGTGATGGCGTTGTCTTCATAGATGACTGCCTTGCGAGGCTCGATGATGTTGAATTTCAACTCATAGGACCGTTCACGGCAAAAGAAGTCGAGCATCTTGCCAAAGAGTTCGGCGCCATCTTTGAAAATGTGAACAGTGACAGTGCCGCCCTTGTTGTGTAAAGCCATAGTTGAGAGCAAGCCCAGCAGTCCAAAGCAGTGGTCGCCGTGCAAGTGGCTTATGAAGATGTTGTTAAGTCTCGACATCTTGAGGTGCATTCTGAGCATAGCCAGCTGAGCGCCCTCGCCACAGTCAATCATCATCAAGTGTCCGCGCACGTTAAGCACTTGACACGAAGGCATGTGCTGCAAGGTAGTTGTCGCCGAGCCGCAACCCAGTATGTTCAGGTCTAGTTGAGTCATCTATAAATCGTTTTTATTTTTCCAGCCACTAAGGTACAATTTTTTATTCATAGTTGTACAGGAGAATTATCAAAATCATTATAAATGGCTATAAATTTGTACATTTGCGCTAAAAAAATGTTAAAAATCGCGAGTAATGAGCTTTCAACTATTGCAAGATTTATTTCTACCTTATATATTTGCACTAAGTTTTTTCATAGGATTAGATTTTTAAGGTTTACTTTATGCGGCTGTTGAGAAACACCTGCATAATTTTTTTGTGCCATAGCGTAATTTTTTTTACCTTTGCGGTAGAAAATTTACACTAAATGAACAGATAAAACTATGAAACGACTTTTCAACTTCTTGTTTGCCAGTATGCTGGCTTTTGCTGCTTGGTCGGCAGGTAATGACACCTACACTGTTATAGTCTCTTGCGATGGATTGCGCTGGGACTATGCCGAGTGCTACGACATGCCATTCTTTGATCGCCTCGCACGTGAGGGTGTTAAGGCTGTTATGCAGCCATCATATCCTACAAAGACTTTCCCAAATCACTACACTCTAGCCACGGGATTATATCCCGACCATCATGGCATTATAGCTAACACTTTCCATTTGGATGGTACCGACCGCAAATACAGCATTGGAAGCGACGAAGCTAGACAGGGAAGTAACTACGGCGGCGAGCCCATCTGGATTACAGCCAAGCGACAGGGAGTTAAGACTGCTACAGTTTACTGGGTGGGCAGTGACGTGAAGATAAATGGAGAATACCCCACCTACTGGCAGGACTATCAGAAGAAACCGCTGCTCAAACCCAATGAGCGTGTGGACAAAGTTATAGAGCTGCTCAATATGCCCGAGGAGAAGCGACCTCACCTAGTAATGTGTTATTTTGAAGAACCTGATCATGCAGGGCATAGCTACGGCCCAAACAGCAAGAAAACACGCCGTGCAATCGAGAATCTCGACTCATTGCTCTGGACCATGTGGGCAAGACTCAAGGCACTGCCAGAGATTGGCAATAAAGTGAATCTCATCATCACTGGAGATCACGGCATGGCGTGGCTCAGTGATACACGAGTGGTGAGAAGTGATTATTACATCAAGAAAGAGTGGGTGAAGCACTTTGATGGTGACAACCCAGCAATCATTTATGTAAATAAACCAGAGTATGCCGACTCCATTATCAATGCACTGCAAGGAGTTGACCACATTAGAGCGTGGAAAAAAGGCGAACTCCCCGAGTATTTACATTATGGAAACAACAAGAATATGGGTGATGTCGTAGTCATGCCCGATTTGGGATGGGTGTTCCGTAATAATACTAAGGTGCATGGGGGCACTCACGGATGGGATCAGACCTATAGCGACATGCTCGTGGGGTTCAGAGCTATTGGTCCTGACTTTAAAGTTGGATACGTGAGGGCAGGAACATTCCGCAACGTGTGCATCTATCCGTTGCTGGCACATCTGCTCGGCATCACACCATCACCATGTGACGGCACCCTACAGGAAGTAAGCGACATGTTGAAAATTGCTCCGCCACAGTTCTAAACGTTTACAAGACACAAAAAATGGCTCAATTGTACTTTAAGCAATTGGGCCATTTTTGCGTTATAGTCTTTCTTGTCTTATCGGTCCATCCCGTCGAGCATGATGAACGCTGCCCAGTGTGGGCGAGTATTGCGGAGTTCTTCAAATTTTTGTGGGTTGTCTTTATAAGTGCAAACCACCTCATTATTATCATTATCTGTATAGGAGTAAGAATACTTATTTTTTCGATAATCATTGTCTCTTACCTCCTGCTGGGCT
>JAFZUL010000130.1 GCA_017618355.1 Muribaculaceae bacterium | reverse complement strand
TTGGTATTGTTCCTCAGTGAGCGTCTTGCGCTTGACTGAGGTTTTCTTCGGAGCGTCTTTGGAGTAGCGGTAACGAAGCACATTGTCATTAAGCTCATGTTCAAATGCTTTGTTATGGACGCACTTAAACTTCTTCATCAGGTCTTTAAAATTACCGCCATTAGGCTGAGATAACAGCCATTTTCCAAACCTGATGAATATGGCGTTATCAATTTCTTCCAGTGGGATGTTAAGAATAGTTCCTTCTTTTTCCAGCTTATGCAGGAGATTAACATAAGTCTGGTAATTCTTTGAGGGTTTCTTGTTCTTTTCGTGCCGCATTTGGTAGATAAGCCAACGAATGTACATGTGTAGAGGCATACGCCTCGTTGGTTCTGGAACTGGAGTGTCGTAGTCGTAACTCGGTTTTGGACCAGTATTATAGGCTGGAACAATGCGCTTCTTAGGCGGTTTGGAAGCGACCTTTCGCCTATTCTTGACGGTGTGAGCGACTGGTTTCGGTCGGCTTTCTACCAATTCGATTTCTTTCTCCATTCTAAACAGCTCATTGCCATCACTCGGATGTAGTCTGGCGATGAGCTGTTTGTATTTTTCCAGAATGTCTTGGAGAATTTTGTTGTTGCGCACGGTTGAGATTGACGAACCTTCAAAGCGTTGTTTTCGTGAATCCCAAAGCTTGAAATTAGGCTTGTCAAGCAAGTCCTCAATGGTTTTGTAGTGTCTTGTGGTCGTGCCTTTGATGGTCACGCAAAGAGTGAAACGCCCATTTTTTCGGGCAAATGTTAAATTAAGTTCAGCCATGCCTCAATTGTTTTGAGAAATGAAACGCATGGATGATTAGTTAAGTTTTTGTGCAAAAAATCAAATTAACTTTGATGTTTTTGATGCACAATTTGTGCAACTTAACAAATGTAAACAAATAACGTCAAAATGAATTTCTCATAAGTCGTTATCATTCACTCAATTATGAAAGAATTTTAACATAGTTAAAATTTTGTGGAGCTGGAGGGGTTTGAACCCTCGTCCAAACGTGGAACTAATAAGCTTTCTACATGCTTAGTCGGTGACTTGTTTTTCGACTGCAAGCAGGCTCACGACTACCGACTTGCAGCTTAGTCTCTAAATTTCAAGTTTGACTCGAGACTGGTCATCCTCTATCCCCGATATGCTAGCACCACCTTGTCGATAAGCCTCGGAGCAACGGCCACCGGGTGATGTCTCGTCTTTGCAACTCTTGGCAAAGATTAAGCTGACCTACTGTGCTTCAATCAGGCAGCGAGAGCGTAAGAATTTTCGCCATTTAAATAAGTCGATATCATGGATTTAAAGAGCTCAGACATCGTCACTCTGCATGCTTACTTACCACCTCAACACGCTGTCAAAGCCAAGTCAGCCCCATTGAAGTTCTGAAAAGTGAGCGCAAATTTAGTGCCATTTTTTGTTTTGACATGAAAAATGAGTAAAATATTAGGGAAATTTAAGATATTTACTTCAAGGGGATGGGGTTCTTGTAGGTGTCGTCGTCAAGGTGTTTTAGATATCCTTCATCAACAAGGAATGATACCATGTTGATGACATCTTCTTTGGCGAATGATAGTGTATCAATTAGTTCTTTGAGGGTGCGAGGGCTAACTTGAGTCATATACAGAATGCCTTCTTGTATGTCTTTGGGAGTGTATTGCTCCTTCTTGCGTTGTTCGATGCAGGTATCACAGTGGCCGCAGCGGTCCTGGCTCTCCTCACCAAAATATTCTACCAGGAATTTCTCCCGACAGATGTCGTCACGGTAGCAATAATCTATCACCGCCTCCACACGCTTCTCCATGCGAGCGCGCAGGTCTTCATATACTGCTTTGGGGATTGCGACATGTTGCGGCTCCTCGCGCGAAGTGGTATAGACGATATAAGGCGTGCGCTTGCGGGGTACATAGTGCAAAATGTGCATGCGCGTGAGCTCAATCAAGGAGTCATAGATGGTTTGCGGCGTGAGGCCATAACGGTAACTCAATACGTCCTCGTTAATGAATACATAGTCGGCAAACAGCCCTGAATACGTCCTCAGCAAGGCTTGCAGCACCTCATCGGCGCGGGGTGTGGTTGTTGGTATATTATAGAGCTCGTCCTTCCTGGCAAGAATCATCACACGCGACTGGGTCTCAATCTCTTCAACAAACTGAATATATCCCGATCGAGTGAGAATATTGAGGGAGTTATGAGTTGGGAGAATGGGCATATTGAACGTCTTGCAGAACAGATTGAAATTGAAATCAAGCATCTGCTGATACCCCTCTCCTATTGCCACGCTGAGGAAATTGCCCACCCGCTCATAGACCTTTCGGATAAACTCCTTCTCGGGAAAGGCCTCGCTGACGTGACGGTGCAGAATGCGCTTGTCGGTCTCCTTGACGAGCATCACGGCGAAAGAGCGTTTGCCGTCTCGCCCTGCCCTTCCAGCTTCTTGGTAGTATTCCTCAAGGGTGTTTGGCACATCTACGTGGATCACCAGCCTAACATCGGGCTTGTCTATGCCCATTCCAAATGCATTGGTGGCGACGATGATTCTTATCTCGTCGTTTTTCCACTTGTTCTGCTTGTCTTCCTTCTCCTCTATCGTGAGCCCTGCATGATAATGGTCGGCGCTGATGCCATTGCGTTTTAGCTCATCGGCAATCAGCTTTGTGCGCTTGCGGCTTCGCGCATACACTATCCCCGATCCTGACACCGATTTGATAATATGAACCAACTCCCCCATTTTCTCTGTGGTGTGGCGCACAACATAGGAGATATTTTCGCGTTTAAAACTCTTTGTGAATACGTTAGGAGTCTTAAATTGAAGTATTTCTTGAATGTCAGTTACTACAACTGGTGTGGCAGTGGCAGTTAGGGCAAGCACAGGGGCGTTTTTGAAGACCTTCCGCAGCTTTGCTATCTCGAGGAATGAGGGTCTGAAGTCATATCCCCATTGCGAGATGCAGTGCGCCTCATCGACTACTATCAGACACACATTCAGTGACTTTATCCTGTCGATAAAAGTATCGCTCTGTAGTCGTTCAGGTGAGATATAGAGGAATTTGCAGTTGCCGTTCTGGCATTTCTCCATCACACGTCGGTGTTCTGCCATCGAGAGTCCGGCATGGAGATAAGTCGCCTTTATGCGCCGAGCCACCAGGTTATCGACCTGGTCTTTCATAAGCGAGATAATGGGCGTGACAACAATCGCTATGCCGTCCATAGCGAGAGTGGGAATCTGGAAGGTAATGGACTTGCCGCCGCCAGTAGGCATTAGTCCTAATGTGTCGCGACCTTCAAGGACCGACATGATGATGTCTTCTTGAAGGTCACGAAACTGGGTATAACCCCAGTATTTCTCTAAGAGTTGATGGATGTCAATCGTTGGCATCGTTGCTCATTCTAATGCCCTTGATGAGCAGCTGTATAGAAACAGTATTGCGATGATGGTTCTCCTCAACTGTATAGATGATGTCGAACGGTTCCTTGTTTTTGATGCGCTCGTAGTACTCTCCCATCGCGAAGGCTATACCGTTCATCATCTTGCCCGATTTCTGGTCAATGGCATCGAGCTTGATGTGCTCCTGCTTCTTGCCAACCAGTTTGCTTGTGCCTGCGTCGATGCAGTTCCTAGTCATAAACACAGGTTTCTGGTTCTCAGGTCCAAACGGGTTGAAGAGTTTCATGTATTTCATGAAGGAGTCGTTGATTTCCTCGAAACCGAGTTCGCAGTCCACATCTACCGAAGGTGTTACTTGCTCTGTCTCGATATGAGCCTCAACATATTCCTCAAGTCGCTTCTTGAACTCGGGAATATTCTCCTCTTTAAGTGTCAGGCCCACAGCATTGGTGTGGCCGCCAAAGTTCTCGAGCAGGTCGCGGTGCTGCTTAATGGCAGTGTAGATGTCGAATCCTCGCACCGAGCGCGAAGAGCCAGTTACGAGTCCGTCATTGCTATAGGTGAGCACAACTGAAGGCCTGAAATACAGCTCTGCAAGCCTTGCTGCCACGATGCCGATGATGCCCTTGTGCCAATCGTGATTGTAGATGACGATGGGCTTCTTCGACCCCATTTCTTCCTTATGGTTCTCAATGATGGCATTAGCCTCCTCGGTGATATTGCGGTCGAGCTCCTTGCGGCTTTGATTGTACTTGTCGATTTTCTTTGTAATCTCGTAGGCAGCCGACGAGTTTCTTGTTATCAGCAACTCAACTGAGTCTTGTCCCGATTGCATTCGGCCCGAAGCGTTGATGAGCGGACCAATCTTGAAGATGATATCACTAATTGTGATTTCCTTCTTGGTCAATCGGCACAGCCTCAGGATGCTCCTCAGACCCGCGCAGGGGTTATTATTAAGCCGCTTGATGCCATAATGAGTGAGAATGCGGTTCTCTCCAGTAAGTGGCACCAGGTCGGCGGCAATGCTCACCGCCAGCAGATCGAGAGAGTTCTCGAGGTCATACATGTTGTCGATGCCGTTGCTTTTGGCAAAACCCTGCATGAACTTGTAACCCACACCGCAGCCCGACAAGTCTTTGTAAGGATACTTGTCGTCAACGAGTTTCGGGTTGAGAATCGCTGCTGCATCGGGCAACACATCATCGGGCACATGATGGTCGCAGATGATGAAATCTATGCCTTTTGACTTAGCATATGCGATTTCCTCAACTGCCTTGATTCCACAATCGAGCACGATAATGAGTTTCACACCAATGCTTTCGGCATAGTCTATGCCTTGCACCGATATACCATAGCCGTCATCATCTCGCGTGGGGATATAGTACTCCACGTTAGAATAGAAGCGTCTCAAATAGCGGTAAACCAGAGCTACCGCAGTTGTACCATCTACGTCATAGTCGCCATAGATAAGTACTTTTTCTTTTGCCCCCAAGGCTTGATTTAGCCTTTCTACAGCCTTTTTCATATCCCTCATCAAGAATGGGTCGGGCAGTTGGCTCAATGATGGATAGAAGAAGTCGCGGACGTCCTCCGGAGTCTTCATTCCACGCAACACCAAAAGCCGAGCGATAGAAGGACACTCGGGAAACTGAACCGCGAGTTGCGCCTCTATCTGCTTCTGTTCGGATGTAAGGGGTAAGTAAATCCATTTACTTGTCATTTATGTCGTTCTTTAATTGGCTGTGTAAGAAGGCTCTCTAGCCTTGCGTGGAGGGAGAAGTATATATCAATATCAAGTTCTGCCATCATTAGTTATCTCAAAGAGATTGCCTGTGCACTTTAACAAGTCTTCACAATCGTATGCAAAGACTCAAAGCCTTATCATGAGGTTGTGGGGAGAGACAATAAGTAGTCTTTCAAGAGTTCTTCCTCAAATGGCTTTCAATCTCATTATCAGTACGTTTACATCTAATTATCACAATGGTGTCAGCCCATAATGACGTTTATCAATCGTAAACGGATGACAAAACTCAATATTTTCCTCACAAAATTAGTAAAAACAATAATGAAAACAAAATATTTGCAGACTTATTTTAATTTGTATCAAACAAATTTACCATATTTTATAATTTCTTAACAACTTTCACTCAAACAACAGTCTGTTATACTCAGACGAAACATCGGCAGCAGTGATGTTTCCGTCGCAATTCACGTCGGCGCGTTGGATATGTTCGTTAGAGATGCCTAGCATGATGTTGTATAAGCAGGTTATATCGGCAGCGGTGACCACACCGTCACCATCTACATCGCCATTGAGCCTCGCGATAAGATATTTGATGCCAGCATCGATATCAAGTTTACCATAGCCCCATTTCTTGGCAGGCCCAGCTTCCACAAAGTCGTCGCGGTAGCATGTGGCAGCCATTACATTCTTTATGTCGCTTGGCGACAGGGTTGGATCAATTTCTAACCAAAGTGCGATGGCGCCCGTCACTATCGGTGCCGACATAGAGGTGCCTCCTTCCAGACCGTAAGGGTAATACTCGCCATTAACATTCACATTGTCAACGATATTCGATGGATTCTTATAGGCTTCTACATATCGGCTCACAGATGATGCCACCTCAAATCCCGGAGCCACAAGATCAGGACGCCTCCGGTTGAGGGCATCGGGTCCAAATGAAGAGAAATAGGCAATTTCGCCGGGATTGCACCTAGAAAATGTTTTTGTGTTGCCATCCATCATCACAAAGGTGTCATTTGAACAGTATGCACCCACTGAGATGACATTATCGGTAGTGGCCATATCATTTATAGTACATCCAGAGCCTGCCACGCCGCCTGTCCAGCCGTTAAGGCTCGCTTTGGAATATACCACCATTCCAGCACTCCATCCCATCAAGGTCTCACCCGCCGGGGCTTTGTTGATAATACCTATGCGATAGTGGCTGCGCTCCAGAGACTTATAGTTGGTCTCCACCAAGGAATGAAAGTTCCCGTTGCCCTCATCTATGCCGCAAACGAAATAGAGCTCGCCTGTGAAATACTTGGAAAATACTGTATCGATTTCGCTAGAGACCACATAAACGCTGTCGAGCACAGCATCGCGGGGTACGTCAAGTCGGTGGACTAGAGAGTCGGCTAAGATGTCCCATATTACGATATCAACAGTATGTCGCTCAGGTGAGCGAGACCACACACTCGAATAGCCTTTCATCGGTTCGCGGCTGTACCAATTACTCAAGAAAGTAGCAAGGGAGTCGCCCTCGCCAAGAGTCTTGCGAATGCTTATGGGAATGTGGCCATCGTTACCTGCCGATACCACACAGACGCGTCCAGGACCCGATACCTCGTCAAAGAGTCGGCATAGCATCGAAGTTCCATCATGAGCACCATCTTGACCGCTGAGGCTCATATTGATGACAGCTGGCATCCCAACCTCATCGGCATAGTTGAAGATATACTTTATAGAATTGGCAATATTGAAGTCAGTGAGGCTGTCCTCAGGCATCGCACAAATCACAATCTTTGCTCCTGTCGCCACGCCATGATATCCATTGGTAAGATAGCTGCCGGCAGCTGTGCCTGTAGTGTGCGTGCCATGCATATAAGTGCTGTCGTCGGTGGTGAGCATGCTAATCTGTTCAGGAGTAGTATATTCACTGCCAGGCAGTTCCATTCCATCAATCATTGGCGCAGTGCCACTGTGGTCACCAGGCAGATAGACGCGCACTATGCGGTTGTTGCCGTCCTTGTCGAGGAAATTGATATGGTTGAAATCCACGCCAACGTCAATCATTCCCACCACTACCCCATTGCCGGTGTAGGCAGGACTCCAGTTCTCGTCTTCAAAGACCGTCATTTCGGGAAATCTCGACATCTCGCGCGCTATGTTGTTGCACAGATGGTAATGTTTATCTATATCGATGCTTTTCAGGCCAACTGTCTTAGCCAACTCGCCTACGCGGTTTAGAGGCAAAGTCACTGTAGCTATATTGCCAAACTTAGCGTTAATTGTCGCCCCAATTTGGCTTAGTCGCAACAAGGCGCTTGGGTCATCGACCGTCACCATTGCATGGAGCACGTCATTGTTGTCATCAAGTGCTTGGCCTTTTGCCGCAATGCGCGACATGTGCTGGCGTTTCGCCAACTCAAGCGAGGTTCGCGTTGTGAGCACACCAGCGACAGCAACATCAATGGCAACAAATGCCAGGAGATAAAGGAATATGCGTTTCATTGATTAGTCGTTAAGTTCTTTTTTGCAAAAGTACTCTTTTCCCTTCATTTTTGCAAAAAAATCCCGATGGAGATAACTTTTTCTCCACCGGGATTATAGGATTATGTAACAAGATCTTATTTCAGATTCTCAACAAACTTGCGAAGGTTCTCGTTATCAGGATCATTCTCTAGCCACTTTCTGTAATAGTCTTTTGCTACATCCATTTGACCATTGTTTTTGTAGTAAGTGGCAAGGTAACGATACACGTTCTGATAATAGTAGCTTGCATTTTCGTCGCTTCTATTTGAGTCAACTGCCGAAAGTAACCTCTTGTAATAATCAAGGGCACCGCCTTTGTACTCGTTGTTCTCTGCCATAACCTCAACGCGAGCGGCAAGGTTAAGGTAGTTCATATCATTGGGCTCCTTATCAAGCATCTCCTTAACCGATACACGAGCTTTATCAACAGCATTTTGCTTTACTGCATCGTCCTGAGTATTTTCACCAACACGGCAATAAGCAGCTACTAGCTGATAGAGGTCTGAAGTGGTATAGTCTCCGCCATCAATGATTTGCTGACGCAGTTGAGCCGCTTTGTCATATTCTTTGTTCTTGTTGTAAATGCTAGCCAATTGTGCTTTCAGATCAGCATTATCGGGATATTGAGCAATAGCCTTCTCAAATACCGACAGGGCCTCAGCCGAACGGTTTGTCTTGTTAAGTGCATTGGCAAAGTAAGAGTAGTCAGTTACCGAATAGGGAGTTGCTTCATTTTCGGGAAGAGCAAAGAACTCGTTACCAGTGTTTACAGCACTCTCCCAGTCTTCCTTACCGCACAGGCTATAGAATTTCAGACGATAACCTAAGAACTTATAAACAGGAGATTCTGCGTTAGCAATCATTGTGTTGCAGACATCAATAGCCTTGTCATATTCCTTTGTCATCCACAGAAGTTGAGCATAGCGCACTTCATCTTTAACAAAGTGGTTGGGGTTATCATAATATTTTCCGTAGCACTCAACAGCTTTAGGAAGATTACCTTTAATTGCCGATGCCTCATAGTATTTCTCGGCAAGCTCACGTTGAACGAGCGCACTGTTGGGAACCAGAGTAAGCAACTCCTCTAGTGCCTCTACAGCTCTAACCTCGTTGAGGAAGAAGTCCACATTGGCAAACTTCACACGGCTCTCAATATTGGCGGGCTCATAACCAAAAGCAAGTTCATATTGTCCTGCAGCCTGGCCCCACTCTTTCTTAATACCTAGATCGTCACCTTTGAAAATGTAGTAATCAGGATCTTTGGGATTCCACTTAAAGGCATTATTGCAATTCTTCTCAATCTGCTTTGCATATGCGTTAGGATCTGCAGTGTAATAAGCATTGGCGATAGCTATTGCAAGTTTAGGATCCTTCTTCGAGCATTTCTCAGCTTGCTTGAAAAGTTTTTCTGCCTCTTTGGGGTTATTGTTTTCAAGTAAAATAGCACCCTTGCCCACATAGTTATAGGCATAGTTGGCATTTGCTTGAACGCCTTTGTCAAAATAAGAGTTTGCAGTGGTCTTGTCGCCATTGTGAAGAGCGATTTGACCCAGGTAATAGTACGCCTCAGCCTTGTTGGTCTCAGGTTTGTTAAGATTTCTTTCAAGAAGTTCTTGAGCGTCGTCAAGCTTACCAATCTTGTAGAAATCGATACCATCTTTGTAGCCTTGTGCGTTAGCAACTAAGGCTGCGCCTGCAATGAGCATGGACGCGAAAAAGAATTTAGCTTTCATTTCTGTAAATATTTAATGGTTATTATAATATTATCTAACACTTAAAATTTTTTATTCACCTCCCAAATTGACTATTCTCACTGGAACGCCTGCTGGCGAGATGCCTGTTTGAAGTATAATTTTCTGGCCAATGTTACTTGTGATAAACACGAAGAAGTTATGGTCGGTAGTTCCAAGTCCTGACGCGTCAATTGCGAATATCTCACGCGTTAAAGGATAATTGCCGTCATAGATGTATTGCTGGTAGGGCTTGTAGTCTTTTATTACATCTTCTTTTCTGACTCCCAAGACTTTAATTTTATCTGTAAATGACGTTCCTTCAACTGTTCCACTCTTTTCCAGGTC
>JAFZUL010000129.1 GCA_017618355.1 Muribaculaceae bacterium | reverse complement strand
GGACAAAGGCACATCCTTATTATACAGAATATCGTCCACTACAGACTTTGTGCCTTCAAATTCTCAGAATGGAGGAAGTTAAGTATGGAGAGAGCGATGATGAAATATGCGGAATCCTTTTTGATGGGGCATGGCTTTGGGAGGAATATGTAAACACAATTCTCAGCAGTCTTGGATTTACTCATCCTCAAAATAAACTTCGAAAAGGTGGAATTTACTTATTTGATGATCGTAGTGGAATCCGCTATCCAGACTTCTATAAAGATGACATGGTTCTCGATGCCAAATACAAACGTCTTGGCAGCTATGATAAAGTCTCAAAGGTTGGCGATAATGATATAAATCAAGTAATAACATATATGAATTCCCTTCATGTCAATAAAGGTGGTTTTGTCGCACCATTGGAACAAAGACAAGAGAAAATTCCCAGTTCACGCCTTATAGATAGCACATCAACTCTCTCCATCTATGGAGTTGAAATAAGCAAAACCACATCTTCGTATATGGATTTTTGTGAGCGAATGAATGAAATGGAAAATGTTTTTGTTAAATCATTGAATGTGATTTAATTTTACATGTATAGTTAATTTATTTTCCTAATAGAGAAGAAGATTAATTATTCTAAAACAAACTGAATTGCCTTTATAAGAGCAGTAAGGTCGCTTATGGGATTGCCAGTATTAAGTTAAAATTGTTAATTTTTGAGCTTATGGTATCTGATAGTGCGGAGTTGTGTTAAAATGACCAAAAATTAGTAGTTAATGCTAAAAAATCAAAAAAATGTCAATTTTCTTATTTTACATTAATGTGTTTTCAAAATAAATCATTAAGTTTGTAAATTGAAATAATCTCATCGCTAAATGCGTCAAAACTGCTTGCCACGTCGATGTTGATTATCAAACAATAACAACCAAAAATGCGATTTCAGAACAACGACACAAAACTTAGACAAAAGAACAAAAGAAACATAATCTAGACACAGAAAAATATGTACTTATGTTCTTATGTCAAAAAATAGAGACAGGCGATGAAGATATGTCCTTATGTCTAAAAAACTGGATAACTTTTTTGAAATATCAAAAACATAAAATATAAACAAACAATAAGTAATTATGAGAAAACAGCTACTCCTACTGTTATTTTCGGTCATTGCGATGACGGGCTACGCCCGCATTGTGACGGGAGTTGTTACTCAGAAGTCAGACGGAGAGACCATTATCGGCGCCTCCGTACAGGTGAAGGGTACTACTCGTGGCACAGCCACCGACTTTGACGGAAAATACTCTATTGAGGTCAACGACGGCGAAGTCCTCGAGATCTCTTATGTGGGAATGAACCCCGTCTCAATCAAGGTTGCTGGACAAAAAGTCATCAACGTTGAGATGGAGGACAATTCCCAAGTGCTACAAGAAGTTGTGGTGACTGCCTATGGTCAGACTCAGGAGAAGAAGAAGCTGAACTTCGCGGTTCAGTCTCTGAGCAGCGACCAGGTTACCGCCGGTGGATCGGCCAACTTCGCCAACTCCCTTCAGGGAAAGGTTGCCGGCTTGCAGGTGGCTACCGGTGGTGGCTCCCCCAACTCCTCTACTCAGCTTATCATCCGCGCTATCAGTTCGGTGAACAACTCGCAGAGCAACGAGCCTCTGATGGTGGTTGACGGTGTGGCAATTCGCGGTAAAGGCTCTACGCTTGCCGACATCAACCCCGACGACATCGAGACGATGAGCGTCCTCAAGGGTGCTGCCGCCAGTGCGCTTTATGGTCAGGAGGGTGCCAACGGTGTAATCCTCATCACCACCAAGAGCGGCTCTAAAGACGGCTCCATCAAGGTTGACGCCAGTGCCACTGTCGAAATCAGCAACTGTATGCGCGTTCCCAAGTTGCAGAGCATGTTCACTCCTGGCTCTAAAGGTTTCTACCGTGAGAACAGCGGTGGCGGCGGCTGGGGACCATATCTGCAGCCCGACGAGACACTCTATGACAACCTCGGCGAGTTCCTCGGCACTGGCCTTCTCCAGAAATACAGCGTTTCGGTGAGTGGCGGTACCGAGAAGTTCAACTCCTATGCTTCGGTTGCCTACATGCTCAATGAGGGTGTGGTACCCAAAGACTATAAGAACCAGATTACAGCCTTCTTGAAGGGTATGTACAAGCCCTCCGATCAGGTCACCATTCAGTTGTCGCTTAATTTCGTGAACAACAAGTCACGCGGGTTCGGCAACTCGATGTCAACCATCTACAACTGGGGCCGCAACTTCAATATGGCTGATTATGCTACTGCCGACGGAACCGTGAACTGGGCAAGCCGTTACGACCGTTGGGACCTTCTGCTCGACACCGAGCGCATCGGGGCTACCGTTTCTCCATATTACGGCCGCTACCTCGACAAGAGCGTTACCGAGAGCAACCGTTTCATGCTCAACGGACAGATTGCCTACGAGCCTATCAAGAACTTGGTGTTCACCGGCAAGATAGGTTATGATAAGGGCTATACAATGTATGACGCCTATACAGTGCCTCGCTTCTATGAGGTTGACTTCGTTGACATTAACAACGAGGAGGTTCAAACCGCCATCAAAGAGAACAAGTCGCGATTTGGTGAATACTCATTCCAGCCATCGCGCGGCGAGCAGCTCACAGCCCAATTCTTTGCCAACTACGCCCACACCTTTGCCGAAGACTTCAATTTCAACATCTTCTACGGTATGGAGTATCGCAAGTACAAAGGCATAGAGGGTAGCTTTGGCGGCTATGAGTTCCTGCTCACCGACTCTCACGGCGACGGCTTCTACAGCTGGCAGAATATCAATCCCGAAACTTATATTGACCGTGGTTTGACGCTTTACCACTCTACTTATGACAAGTATGGATATTTTGGTGAGGTTCGTTTCGACTATAAGGGCATCGCCCAGCTGTCAGGAACTTGGCGTCATGACGGTTCTTCGCGTTTCAAACAGAACAAGACCACAAGCTACTTCTATCCATCAGTTACTGGTGGTGTGATTTTCAGTGAGCTGTTCCACTTGGTGAACAACTGGTTCAGCTATGGTAAGATTCGCGGTAACTGGGCAAAGGTAGGTAAGGACAGTCCTTCTTATCTGTTTACCAACACATTCAAGCGCTGGACAACCTTCCCCGACCCAGGTTACGGTATCGACCCCACCACTTCACGCGCTATCGTTCTTGAGCCTGAGATGACAAGCTCTTGGGAGATTGGCGCCGACCTGCGCTTCTTCAACAGCCGCACACGCCTCGATGTGGCCTACTACTCGACAACTGTAGATAACCAGATTGTAAGCGTGCGCGTGTCGCCAGCTTCGGGTACCATTCTCCAGACCCGCAACGAGGGAACCATCGAGAACCACGGTGTTGAGCTCTCGTTGGCACAGGACATTATCCGCACCCACGACATCGACTGGACAGCCACTCTCAACTACTCGTTCAACCGAGGAAAAGTTAAGAAACTCCCCGACGACGTGATTGAGATTCAAGGAACACAGTATGGCGACATCTTCCCGGTTGCTCGCCTCAACGGTTCCTCTACCGGTCTCTCGGGTAAAGACTATATGCGTGACCCCGACGGCAACGTGATTTGCAACGCCGAGGGTTATCCAATTATCGATGCTCAGAAGGGTATCTACATCGGTAACCGTGAGCCCGACTTCCTGCTCGGTCTCGGTTCCAACTTCCGCTGGAAGGGCTTCTCGGCTTCGTTCCTCTTTGACTGCCGCAAGGGTGGCGATGTTGCCAACGTGACAGGCCGTAGCCTTATCACCAACGGCATGAATCACCTCTACGACAAGTATCGCAACCGTGAAATCATATTCAAGGGTGTGGTTGACAATGGCGACGGCACTTATTCGCCTAATACCACTCCAATCATCCTTGACCAGAACTTCAGTGCGACTTACTACAGCACCGTGTCTTCCAACTTCATAGAAGACGGTTCTTACATTCGCCTGAGCTACGTGACCTTGGGCTACGACTTTACCAGTCTGCTCAAGCCTGGTTGCCCGCTCAAGCACTTGAGCCTCAACTGCACTGGTCGCAACCTGTTCCTCTTGACCAAGTATAGCGGCAACGACCCCGCTATCCTGGCAGCCGTTAGTGGTGGTACTGGTGGCATGGGTATTGACAACTACAACGTGCCATCTACCCGTAGCTTTAACTTCACATTGAAAGCATCGTTCTAATCAACACTTGAAAGATATGGAAATCATGAATAAAATAAAAATCACAGTATTATTGCTCCTCACCTGCCTCATTGGCGTGAGTTGCGAAGATATGCTTGATGATAACGTGAACCCCGATAAGGCTCACTCTATCAATGTGCAGGTTGCAATGCCGGTGGTGGTTTTCTATGCTCAGCAAATCAACTATGACCACGCTGAGTACTACAACTACTTCTCGCAGTTCCTCACTACTGGTGGCAAGAGTTCGGTAGGTGCCTACTCCTACAAGTGTGAATGGGAGATGCTTACCATGAACCGTCACCCACAGTGGCGCCGTCATTTCTATGATATCGGCGTGAACGGCAAAAACCTGATACAATATTCACAAGAGATTAACTCGCCAAACTATGAGCTCATCGCTCGTACAATCAAACTGATGTCAACACAGTTGACAACCGACGCCTTTGGCGACATGCCACGCTCACAGGCCTACCTGACCAACGCTCCTACTTACGACACTCAGGAGAGTATCTACAAGTGGATGTTTGAGGAAGCCGATGAGCTGATCTCGCTCTATGAGAATCCCGAGTATGCCCAAAACGAGCACAACTTGGAGATTGACGTTACTCAAGACCGCGTATATGCCGGAGACCTCGAGAAATGGAAAGGCCTCGTCTATGCCATCAAGGCACGCCTGCTGCTGCGCAACATTCCTAACGTGGATCGCAGCCCAGCCATGTGCCAGAAGATTATCGCTGCCGCCGACGCCGCCATAAACCAGTGGCGCAAGGGCGACTTGCTCTACGGCGAGTGGTTCGGTAATGAGCCTCGCTACAACTTCGATGGTGGCACAGGAACACAGAACTGCGTTTGGAGCCTCTCAAAGCCTGTTATCAACAGCTGGGAGTCGCGTGCCAACCTGCTCGACGGTGCTATTCCAAGCAAGTACTTCATGGTTGACGTGCTTGGCATCAGCGCCCCCGACAACGAGCGCTACTGCGGCACCTACAATGGTGGTACGGCATCGAGCTTCCAAGGCTATGCCAACGACCCACGCTGCGTGCTGCTGATGATTCCGCGCACTGGTCCCCAGTCGCCAAGCAACACCACCGCTTCGGTCATCAAGATGCGCTATCTTGAGAACAACATCGGCATGAGCACCAGTTATAAGATTGCCAACTATCCCAACCTCTACATGGGCGCTTATTGCGGTGACCCCACAGGCTACAACCCCATCTTCACTATGGAGGAGCTCTACTTCATCAAGGCCGAGGCGTTGTACTGGCTGGGTGACAAGGCTGGCGCTTGCGCTCTGGCTAAAGAAGCAACCGAGCACAACATTCAGCGTCACCTCGACTTCTTTCTGGAGAAGTATCCTAACCCCAACTACAACGAGAACACCGATAACAAGTATCCAGGCCAGGCTACCGTAAGTGGCGTGCCAGGCTACACTCAGGCTCAGTACTGGGAAGGGCAGGTCAACTCATTCCTCAACAACGAGGAGTTCTACACCTATACTTATAAGCCCGACGGCTCTATCAACAAAGCCACCCTGCGTGTGCCCAAGGTTACCGACCGCGGCAATAAGCACTGGTTCTTCAACCCATCGGAATACACGCTCAGCGACTTGATGATTCAGAAGTATATAGCTATGGTTTATCAGCCCGAGATGTGGACCGACATGCGCCGCTATCACTACAGCAACAAGCGCAACAACTATGGTATCGGCAACGACAACGAGATTATCTATCCCAACCTGCGTCGTCCTTATAACCTCTATGCACCTTACTGGGTTGACGGCTTGACCGAAGCCCAGAAGGAGAACGCGTGGATCCAGCGCCTCAACTACGACCCCGAGACCGAGGAGAAATACAACCGCTCGGAGCTACAGCGTTTAGGTGCCTACAAGAACTACAAGTGGTTGCAGGAACCAATGATATGGTCACATGCTTATGGTGAGGTTACTTCGCTCACGGGCGAGTAATGACCCCAAGAAATGTAATGAATCAAATAAAATTCAAGAATTATGATGAAGATATTTAATATATTAGGTTCTCTGGCGCTCTTGGTGACTCTGACTACTGCATGTGCCGTGAATGACCCATTTGCCGACAATATGGAGATAGGTCAGGTGGTGCCAACGGTGTCGTGGGAACTCAGCGACGTGGCAAAAGCCGGTGGGTATGTCAATTTCAAGGCAAAATACTACACCAGCAGCGACCACAATATTGATCACTGCGAAGTGTGGGGCCTGGTGACACGCACTACCTCGGCAGCCGCAACCTGCCGACTCACCAATTCGCTGTCCTACACAAAGACAGTGAACTCTACCGACACCGTGCGCAACAGCGTGTTACTCGCTACCTTCGACCACAACAAGGCGGAGTGGGATGGCCATGAATATGTGCTTGTCGATTCCTTCCAGGTGTCGTCAACGCTGGCTCCCGTCAATTGGGTAGAGCCCGAGATTTTCGACGAAGAACGTTTCGATATGTACTATCCCGCCACATTCCAGCAGGAGTTTGTTGACCATGTGGTTGAGTATTTGACCCGCGACAGCGTTTATTACAACGACCTGCGCAACATTTATATCAACTACGACTTCACTGCTGAGCAGTTCGAGGCCCTTAACGCTAAATACGGCTTCTCAATACCTTTCGACACCGAATCAAGTGAGAAGAGTAAGTTGTGGTATGTCAATGCCGATGTGGTTGACCATTACTACTACATTACCGTCGATGCCGAAGGAGTGAAGACTGAGCACGAGATTGCTACCCAAGAAGAGGCACCCGCCGGTGTCAGTGTCTTTGTTGTGTATGAGTCGAGCCCTTGGGTATATTGCCGCTACAGCGATGACACTGGTGGTCGCATCACCTCGGTGCGCAAGCAGTACATGCCATTCTGGAAAGACCTCATCAACGAGATCCCTTTCAAAGACTGGATCTACAACAGCAGCGACAAGAACTACTCGGTGAACTTCACCCGTAACTATATCCTTTACCCAACGTTCCGCGTCTTCGACGAGACTGGAAAGATGGGTAAAGATACCGAGACCAAGCAAATTTCTCTTAACTAAAACACCACTTTGAGTTATGAAGATCTTTAAAAATATAGCATTAATGACATTGATGGTGCTGGCATTGGCGTCGTGCATCGAAAAGGAGCCTGTCTATGGCAACTTCGGCGGCAAAGACGTTGATTTCACCTACAATGTTGATGGAGATGAATATACTCTCGACTTCTATGTGGTATCGAATATTAAGTTCAATAATACCAGCGAGAAGAGCGGTAATGTGACTTGGAATTTTGGCGACGGCACAACCTCGACCGACCAGAATCCAGTCCACAAGTTTGCTAAAGCTGGTCTTTACCAGGTGACGCTTACCGTTGACGGCGTGGGCGAACGCACTTATCCGTTGCTCATCTACGATATCGCTCCCGTGCTCAGCGTGGTAGAGCAGAGTGCCGAGACAGTGGTCATCAATGACGTGACTGTGCTCCTCGACATAGCACTGCCTAACCCCGAGGACCTCGAGTGCAAGTATGTGTGGAAGTTCCCCGAGGGCACAACCCTTGAAGATGGCACTCCCATCGAAGAATACACTGGCTACAGCCACAGCGACGGCACAGTTGATAACCCCGGCAAGCTCAAATTCAAGAACATCGGTTCGCAGAAGATTGAGCTCCAGACATGGTTTGACATCAACGGCGAGAACCGCCGCCTCGAGGACAGCTACGTTAATGTGCAGGTGGGCTCGTCAATTCCTTGCCCCACGTTGTACTATGCAGTGTTTGGCGGCAACATCAAGGCCTACAAACTCGTGGATATGAGTCAGCTGCCTGCTGGAACCAAGAACATGCCTTTCGATATGGGTGTTAACTCAGGCAATATGCCCACCACTCTGATATTTGCCACTGTGGAGGATAAAGATTATGTATATATCCTTGACTGCGGCAAGCAGTACTACTATGTCAACGACGAGAACGGCGTGCTGGGCGACGGCAAAATCAGCGTGATGACTGCCGACGGTACCGATGTGAGCACTATGGTGACCAACGTGGGTGGACAAGCCTTCAACGACCCGTTCCAGGGCTTTGCCGACCAAGCAGCAGGTAACCTTTACTACACCGACCGAAACACTGGCATCCGTCGCTTGCCTCTGACTACTCGTGGCGAGCGTGAGACCACCAACTTCAACAGCATTGCCGGCTACTTCTGTGTGAATAATATGCTTCAGTACTACGGCAACGGTATTGCCTACGGTGCTATCCACACAGGTCTCTATCAAGATCGCACCGGTGTGTTCTGGTGGGGCAAGAACTATTCGGGTAACGGCATCTACCGCTTCCGCGTAAGCGACATTGGTGAGCCGTCAGCAACCAAGCCTGGACCTATCCCATTCCCCATCGTGCTGCAAGCCACTCAGCCACGTGCCTTTACGCTTGATGAGGACCTCGGCAACCTTTACGTGTGGATGTCGAAAGGTGGCACTCCTGGCCCTGGCTTCACTTGCTACCCATTGCCCGGACCTGATCAAGGCTTAAATTATGACCAATATACAGCCTTCATCACTCTGGAGGCTAATCCTGAGAACACCACAGCCGACGAGGGTGTTTATACCACTCAGTTTGCTATTGATGCAGTCACTCACTTCGTGTATTTCGGTTTCCGTGCTGCAAGCACCGAGACCAATTACACCACTGGCCTCAAGTACTACAACCCCGAGGACAAGAAAGTGCATGACTTCAACGCCAACCGCGAGCGCATCCTCGGCCTCTGCGTCAACCCACGCTTGACCTATCTGTTCTAAAGAGTATTCTATAAGATATTGTCACATAACACCCACCCACGACGCCTTGCCGTTTAGGGTGGGTGTTTTTTCAGTTAGTGGCTGATAGCTTATGGAAAACAGTAACAGGTTAATAGTAGGCGTGAACCATTTATTATTAATAATGTGTAATTTTGTTAGTTTAAGTGGAAAAAATGTGAGAAAAATTTGGTCATTTGTGAGGTTTTTATTTTCTTTGTAGGTTGTAAAGAAAATTCTAAAAAATCATTATTAATATCTAAAAACATTTTGCAAAATGAAGAAATTTTTACTCGTTTCAATGTTAGTTGCTATTGCGTTCACTAGCGCCTCGGCAGCTGGCTTATTGCTGAAAAAAGACCCTAACGGTTATGAGACCGTTAACGGCATCAGCATGCGCAACCTGTGGCTCTTAGACCGTTTTCACTATGGCAATCTCGAACTTGAGCAAATGGAGTGGTGTAACGTCAAGGCCCGTACCGCTGTTATGCAAGATGGCGTTGTGTATGTCGCTCGTAGTGAGGCAAAGCAGATTATCACGCCAGGTACCGACGGCAACGACACAATCATGTCTGCCGTTGTTTACCGTTTCGATGCTTTGACTGGCGAGGAGATGACTCCACTAGATGTGACCCTCAACGGCGCGCCCTATGGTGTGTTCCTCGGTGCAAACTCTATTGGCAAGGATAACTTCGGCCATGTGTGGATAGCTCCATACACTAGTGAGAAAACTGCCGACCTGCCCTTGTATCAACTTGACACCGAGACTGGTGAGCTTACTCTCGTTGCCACTCTCAACAAGGGCGATGTGATTGCCCGTACCGACTATGTTGACCTCGTGGGTGATATCACCCTTGAGCAAGCCGAGTGCAACGTGATGACTCCTGGTTCACAAGTTCCTACAGTATATGGTTGGCACAACGACCAGGGCGGCGACGCCGACACTTGGGAAGGCTTCTTCTATGGAGACCCCTACATGGACTTCGTTGAGATGTATCCCGAGAGCCAGACTCAATGGGGCTATGCTCCAGCCTGCCGCTTCGTGCTTGGTGAGGACGAAGACGAGCGTTACAGCGGTGAGACTTTCTACATCGACGGCTTTACTACAGTGCCTACTCTCTACGCAAAAGATGGTACTATCATCGACGGTTTCGGCAGCCTCTCTCAAGAAGAGCTTGATGCCGATAGCTTGCTAATGCCTGAGGTTGGCTGCAACGGTATCGCAGAGTTCAGGCTAGGCGAGCGCAACTTCATAGCTTATCCAATACATCAGTATAGTGCACCTGCTGCTTGTGAGGTAAACATCTGCGAGCTTGGCGAGGGCATGGCATTCAGTGGCATGCAGCGCTATTGGACCTTCCCTGCCGATGGTCAGGGCCAGACCAGTGATAGCGGTCTTCGCATCCACCCAATTATTGCCGACTACACCACTGAGGGCGGCAAGGAAGCTGCACTCGTCTTTGAGTATAAATGCTACAATGGTATGGGTGTGTATATCGTTGGCGAGGGTGTTGTTCCCGATGAGCCAATGGTTATAGCTATTCCTGGTGATGTTAACAACGACGGCTATGTTACCGCATCCGATGTGACAGCCATCTATATGTTCTTGCTCAACAACGACGATTCGCAGATTGTTAACGGTGACCAAAATGGTGACGGCAATATCACCGCTGCCGACGTTACAGAAATTTACAATATCCTGCTTAGTGGTAAATAAAAAAGCATAAAATTGATAATAACACAGTATGTAAAGGGGGGGAGGCATGGTGGTTTTCCCCCCTTTGTGATTAATTCGCTAACAAAAGAATAATCAAATATTTGAGCAATCGAACATTCGAATAATCAGCAAAAAATAATTAATAACATGAAAAAGTTAATACTTCTTTCAATAATGGCTGTAATGACTGCCTTATGCAGTTGGGCAGTGACCGACGGCCAGACCTATGCTAAAGTGAACGGCATAGGAGTAAAGAACTTGTGGATGTTTGACCGAGTACACGCCAACCAAGCTTATCTCGCTTCGCCCATTTGCCATACCAACGCTCGCACCGCTACCATGACTGGTGGCGTGGTGTATGTCTCGCGCAGTCAGGAGAACATGGTGGTTGTTCCTAACCCCGAGTCAGGCAAGAACGACACTATCCTTCAGGGAGTGATTCACTGTTTTGACGCTCTCACTGGTGAGCCTACCAAAGACTTGTTCTTGACCCTCAATGGTGAGCCCTATGGAGTATTTTTGGGTAATACCAGTATTGGATGTGACAACTTTGGCCACATTTGGGTGGCTCCCATGACCAGTGCCGCCGCAATTGAAATTCCCATTTACCTGGTTGATACTGAGAGTGGCGAGATGACTCTTGTGACTAATATGAGTAAAGGCGAGGTTCCCTATCGCACCGATTACCTCGACCTCATAGGCGACATCACCCTTGATGAGGCTGAATGTAACATTATGACCGTTGGCCACGACAGTAACAATCCTGGCAAACCCACTGTCTATCGCTGGCACAATGACCAGGGAGGCGACATCGACACCTGGGAAGGCGGATTCAGTGGTGACCCCTATATGGATTTCACTGAGTTCTACCCCGAGAGCAGGGTGGGATTTGCCATGGCACCAGTTGTGAAAATGCTGATTGGCGAAGATGAAGATACGTACTATAGCGGTGAGTATTTTTACATCGATGGCTCCGATGAGGGACCAGTGCTCTACGCTGTTGACGGCTCTGTTATTGACAGTTTTGAGAATGTCCCAGAAGAGTTGAGGCAGAGAAGTTATACAGCCAACGGCATGAACGAATTTACTCTCGGCGACCGCCATTTCTTCGCCTATGTGAGATCTGACATGAACGGCAACGGCAACGGTTGCCAGATTAACGTGTGTGAGCTTGGCGACGGCGATATGCTTGAGACCATGACCAAGTATTGGCAGCTGCCGGCCGACAGTGTGGGCAAATTCAACGACAGTGGTTTGCGCGTGCACTGCATCGCGGTGGAGAAGGGCTATGACGACCAGGGCAACGAGGAGGTAACTCTGCTCACTTTCAAGGCCTATAACGGTATGGGCGTTTACAAGATTGGTCCTGCCATAGAGCCCGACGGCCCAGTGGCTATTCCTGGCGATGTTAATGGTGACGGCGTGGTTACTGCAGCCGACGTTACAGCGCTCTATGACTTCATGCTCAACAACGACGATTCACATCTTGTTAATGGCGACCAGACCGGCGACGGCACCATCACCGCAGCCGACGTCACGGCGGTATATAGCATCTTATTGGGAGGTGATTAATCAAGGCAGAATGCAGAATTGGGCTGCGCCAAGTTAATGCATAATACAAAAATTAGTATAATTAAAATGAGGGTGTGTTAAGTTGCATGCATGCCCTCATTTTTATAAAATAACATAAATGAAAAGATTGAGTATATTTTTGTTCTTGGCTGTTGTGGCAATATTTGCTTCGGCAAGCGATACATGGACATTGCGCGGGGTGGAGTATCAAGTCGATACTTTGTTCCATAATCAGGTGGGACCAGGCACCACTCAAACCTCGTTGTGGTTCCATAATGAGAGTGGTGGCAAGTTGAGGGTATTTTATTGCACCATTGACATGACCAACCCGTGGCTCTCGCTATCGGGAGTGTGCGCCACCGATAAACTTGCAGGCAACGAGAAAGTGTCGGCGATGGCCGAGCGCAAGAGTCAGCCTGGCAAGCGCTATTTCGCTGGCATCAATGCCGACTTCTTCAACACCAGCGGCACTACAGGCCGAGGCGTGTCGATAGTGGGCACACCAGTGGGCGCCACTGTAGTTGACGGAGAGATTTACCGCGCTCGTAACAATGCCGCGCTTTACAAGAACTTCATCGTCGATGAGGAGGGTGGGGTATATGTCAACCCCTTCGTCTTTGGCGGCACGCTGACGACCCCTGCCGGCACTACTGCCACACTGGGCGGTGTGAACACCTATTCTAGCGAGAACAACAACAAGATTGTGATCTACACCGACCGCTATTATGGCAGCACCGACCAGACCAATGCTGGCACCGAACTCGTAGCACGCCTTGTGGAAGGCGACAAGTTTGAGAGCGCACGCCCCTACAGAATGGTTGTAGAGAGCGACACCTGCACGGCTGGTGACATGACGATTCCTGCGGGCAAATATGTGATTCGTGGGCGCGGCTCGGCAGCGACCGTTGTCAATACCCTGCTAATTGGCGACACCATCACCATTTCTCCCACTTGGAAATTTGGGGATCTCAGCGTGATACCAGAGCAGGTGATTTCGGGCAACCCCAAGATTCTTGGCGATGGCGTGGTGCTCGACACCGAGGGTGAGCGTGCCGATGCCAGTCAGTTGCATCCTCGCTCGGCGGTGGGCTACAGCGACGGCGGCAACAAGGTGTATTTCCTCGTTGTCGATGGTCGCTCGCTCATCAGCGACGGCGTGCGCACCTCAGTGCTTGCTGATATTATGCGCTATGCCGGCGCCACCGATGCCATGAATGTTGACGGCGGCGGTTCCTCAACCCTTTACACTAGTGCCTTAGGAGTGCGCAATAAGCCTAGCGACGGCACTGAGCGTGCCGATGGCAATGCTATCTTTGCAGTGTGCAACGCCCCCGACGATGACGTGATTGCCGAACTCCGTTTCGTTGATTTCAGCCTTGTTGTGCCTAAGTTCGGCGTTTACACCCCCAAGTTCTATGGTTATAACCAGTATGGTATGCTAATAGACACCGATGTTCAGGGCGTGGAACTGTCGTGTCCTGAGTCGTTGGGAACGATTCGCGACAAATACACCCTCTTTGCCAGCGGCAGCGGCACTGCCATGCTCACTGGCACACTTGGCGACATCAGTGTGAGCGCGCCCCTTACTATTATTGGCAGCGGAGATGCCATCGAACTCAAGAACGATTCCATCATTACCGACACTTATCGCACTTATCGTGTTGACCTTCAGAGCCAAGTGGGAGAGAACATGATGCCCCTCGACCCCGAGGCGCTCACGTGGGCCAGCAGTGACGAGAGTATTGTCGTCATTGATGAGAACACCGGCGTGCTGCAAGGTGTGCGTGACGGCGAGGCTAATGTCACAGGCACTATCGACGACCAGTCGGTGACTATGAAAGTGACCGTGCAGAAGCCAGTACAACGTGTGTATCCCCTCGACCCCGAGATGGACATGAGCACTTGGAGTTTTTCCATGAGTGGAGGAAAGAACTATGAAATCTCCCCGCTTGACAACGGCGTGCAGGTGATTTATACTGGTACTAGTGCACGCGTAAATTACCTTCGCATGAATAAGGTTTTTACGTTGTGGAGCCTTCCCGACACCTTGCGTGTGCGCATCAATCCTGGCGAGGCTCCAGTGACTGGCATCACTTTCGCCTTGCGACCCAACGGCGGCAAAATCAGTTTTCCTGCTGTCGCCCCTGAGTCGGTACCTGCCAATGTGGAGACCACCATCGACCTGCCCATCGACCAGTGGATAGATGCCGACGACATGGGCAACTATCCCATACAGCTCAATTATGTTCAAGTGTCTATGGGCAAGTCAACCGCTGGTCAGCAATACACCATGCTTATTCCAGGTCTTGAGGTCATTTACAAGAACGCTCCTCTGAGTCAGGTTGTTCCTGGTGACGTGAACGGTGACGGTGAGGTCACAGCAGCCGATGTGACAGCACTATACGACGTGCTGCTCAATAACGATTTCAGCCATGTCGTTAATGGTGATCAAACCGGCGATGGAGACATCACAGCAGCCGATGTTACCGCCATTTACAGCATACTTTTAGGAAATTAATTATACTGGGTACAAATTGGATAATATGAAGAAGATTAGTTTATTGGCATTGTTGATGGCTGTTTGTTCGATTAGTTGGGCAAGCAACACATGGAGTCTGCTGGGTGAGGAATACTCTGTAGATACCTTGTTTCACGCCAAGATAGGCCCAGGCACGAGTCAGACCTCGCTATATTTCACTAACGGTAACACCGAGATGCGAGTGTTCTACACCACCATCGACATGACAAACCCTTATCTCACCCTGCGCACCGTGAGCGGCAACGACAAGACGGCTGGTGGCGAGACAGTGTCGTCTATGGCTCAGCGCAACGACGGTCCAGGCCATCGTTTCTTCGTGGGCATCAACGGAGACTTTTTCTATACTAGCGGCACCACTACTCAAGGCGTGTCGATGGTGGGAACGCCCATAGGCACCTGCATAGG
>JAFZUL010000128.1 GCA_017618355.1 Muribaculaceae bacterium | reverse complement strand
AGAATAGGAGTGGTGTTAACGAGTAACTCGATACCACGGTTGCGAACCTCACCAAAGTTGGTAACCACATTGTTATAACCAGTAGATGGGTCAACGGGGAGGGTGAAGATTTGGTCTTTAGTGATACGGTTATAGTAAGTGAAGTCGATACCTAAGCGAGAGTTGAAGAACATGAGGTTCAAACCAGCCTCAAACTCGGTGGTCATCTCAGGTTTCAAGCTCTTAGAACCTGCAGTAGCAGCAGCCTGGAATGCGTTGAGTCCAGCAAATGGGAACTCAATATCGGTACCGCTATAGTAGCCGCTGGCAAATGCCTGAACGAAACGAGGATCGGTCATGTAAGGATCGGCGTCGTTACCAGTCTTACCATAGGCGAGGCGAGCCTTACCGTAGGTGAGATAGTCGTTGCGTGGAATCAGACGAGTGAAAATCCAGCTCAAAGTAGCGCCAGGATAGAAGTAGCTATTGGCACCGATTGGAAGAGTAGAAGACCACTCGTTACGACCAGTGAGGTTCAAGAAGATCATGTCGTCCCAACCAAGAGTAACATCTCCGAAGAGAGCCACTTGGCGGCGCTTCCATTGAGTCTCGGTAAGAGTAGAGCGGGTAGCACCGTTGCTCAAATCCCAGAATCCAGTCTCGAAGGTGAGACCGTCGGTCTGGCCTACCATACCAGTAGAATAACGCTCGTTGATGTTCACACCAGCGATAGCAGCAAGGCTAAGCTTCTCGTCAAGGAAGTTGCGGGTGTAGTCGGCGAGGAAGTCGTGGTTGAGCTCATAGCGGCGACCATAGGCGGTATATACCCAACCGTCCTGGTTCATGTTGCTTGGAGCGTAACCATAGTCCTCGTTGATGAGAGCGTCATCAAGAGCGATTTGAGGATAACCGATCTTGCGGTCGTAGTCAGTGTAGTCGAAACCAAAGCGATAAGTCAAGGTCAGGTCACGGATGGGGTTAATATCGGCCTGAATCTTGCCGCGCATCTGCTTGGAATCAACATGGTTATAGTTGTTCTCGATAGCCCAGTAGGGGTTGGTGATTCCGTAAGGAGTGAAGTAAGCCTCTGGAGTGTGGAATGGGCTGCTCAGGTCCTTAAGGTCAACGATACTGATGTCACGTGGGAACTCGAGGATACCGTCGATCACCGAAGTACCCTGGAAGCTACCTACGAGGTCGGTCTGAGACTTGGCATAGCTGATAGCCGAAGTGAGCTTCAGCCAATCGGTAGCCTGGAAGCCTCCGCGGAAGTCGAGGGTGTTACGCTTGTAAACGTCTTTCTTTCCAGGAAGGATACCGTCGTCACCAGCGTAGTTATAAGAAAGGTAATAGTTAACCTTGTTGTCGTTTGACACACCGCTGAAAGCGATAGAGTGGTTGTGTGACCAACCCAGGTCGAAGAAGTCCTTCACGTTGTTCTCCTTAGCATCGTACTTGTGTACAAGCTGAGAGTGGTTCCAGATAGGACCATAAACTTGAGTTGAGCCGTCCAGACGTGGACCCCACGAACCGTTCTCGATGTAGGTCTGTGTGCCGTTCCAACCTTGTCCCCAGTTGTTCTGCATCTTGGGGAGCAGAGCTACTTGGCGTGCTTGAACGCTACCATTGTACTCAATGGTGAAGTTCTTGCCGTCGCCTTTCTTACCCTGCTTGGTGGTAACGATGATCACACCGTTGGCAGCGCGGCTACCATAGAGGGCGGTAGCGGCAGCACCTTTCAGCACGGTCATGCTCTCGATGTCGTTAGGCGAGATGCTTGAGATACCACCGGCGGTCTGGGCGTGACCCTGACCAGTGAGAGTGGTGCTCTGCAAGGGCACACCGTCAACAACATACAGAGGTTGGTTACTACCATTGATAGAGCTGAAACCACGGATGATTACCGAGTTGGCAGCACCTGGGTCACTTGAAGTAGCCTGCACTTGCAGACCGGCAACCTTACCGTTCAGTGAGTTCATGGCATCGGTGGTGCGTGCACCGGCGATGTCATCGGCTTTCACCTGTTGAGCGGCGTAACCCAGAGATTTCTGCTTACGGGTAATACCCATAGCAGTTACCACAACCTCCTCGAGGGTGTTGTTCTCTTCTTCAAGGGCAACTGTTACATAACTTGCAACCGCAACGGTTTGTGGAGTAAATCCCACATAGCTGATTTTCAGCTGAGTTACGTTGTCGTTTACGGTTACTGAGAATTCACCGTTAATGTCGGTAGAAGTGCCTTGATTAGAGCCTATTGCTTGCACAGTGGCACCAATAAGGGGCTCATTGTCGGTAGCACTTACTACCTTACCTTTAACGGTCTTGGCCGATGCACCCAAAACGATGATGCATACAGCCATCAGAGTTGTTAAAAGTCTCTTCATACAGTAAACAATTAATGATTAAACTTCAATTTTTATACTCGAAAATATAAATTCAAATTTTTGCTAAAAGGTTGTTTTATAGTATCTTATTGTGTTGTTCTGTTTTGGCTCCAGTGCTTTTGTTTTTCTAGTGGAGAGGCTTGTTTTGAGAGTCGTTTTACATTCAAAAAATACCGTAGCCGCTCGGGAACAACGATTGCAAAATTACATATTATAAATATATGTGGCAAAAATAATCAAAACTTTAACTTTTGGGGTGTTGTTTGTTCTTTGCTTTTTTGAATTTAGTTTTTTGCTTATATTTTTAGCCTTCTTAACAAATGATACTTTTTTACTGATTCAAGTGACTACTCTGTGGGCCGAAAAAATCAGAACAGACTAAATTAAACATCTGAAAAACAATTAGATGAAGGTAGAGTCTTCGGTTTGAGATGTGGTGAGGGAGATATGAGCGCATTCGTGAATTTAGGCGCTTTAAGCTCCAAGAGAAGTGTTAAAATATTATTGATTTAACATTTGACATTTTAACAAAATTCGTTTGCTTTTTTCAAAACAAGTGTTGAGGAGTATTGACCAGAGCAAGCATTTCACTATTTTATGTGGGCTAATGTGCACCATCTATTTTAAAAAATTAAGGAAAAATTTCAATTATTAGAAAAACGAGTCGTAGAGCATTTATTTGCATTTATTTCCTAATAGGTAATTTTCTGTTTTTTGCTGGCATCTTTTGACTAAAATGCGCAGAGCTGTAGTCCGCTACAATCTCTGCGCATTTTATCTAAAATCTACTTAGCAATGAATCCTAATGACTCAAGCTATTAGAGAGCCTCCCTTTATTTTACCGTTGAGTTGCTGTTGTACTTGTCTATTGTGTTGACATATTCAGGCACTCTAACAGTATCAATTGCATAGACAACAAATTTTGAATCGCCACGCCAAGGAACTGCGCTTTTATATTCTTTGTAACTGAGTTGCACAGCCACAGGAGTCTGCTTCAGCTCGTTGAGGGTCTTGGCGATAGAGTCGTTGGTGACTGAGAATTTGAAATCTTTCTTCTCTACTACCCCCTCAGCAGGTACCGTGATTTGGTTAAGCGTTCCTTCGTAGGTCTTGAACACAGTGCCTTTCAGGGCGATGTCGGTAATTATGCCCTTGACGGTTGACTCTTGATGGTTGAAAAAGCAGCCACGAACAACGAGAATGAGCAAGAGAAGCAAGATTAACGTGCCAATAATCAGAGCTATGCGTTTTCTCTTGGAGCGCCGCTCAATGGTGGTCTCGTTGAGTTCGCGTTCCTCGCGTTCTTCTTCGGTCTCAACGTAGGGCTCGTTGTTCTTCCTGGAAGGGGCATTGCCCTCAAAATAATCGTCAAAATTGTCGTTGATGAGTTTCATTATAGTTTAGAGTTCAGAGTTTATGGTTTTCTAGAAGTTCTAGATAGTCTAGATTATCTGGATTATGCATTGCGTATTAATCAAATACTCATGCTCTCGCTTTGGCTTTGAGTTTTCACTTTTGTTTTGCCTTGGGCGATGCGCTTGCGGTCGATAGCCATGCTGATGAAGGCATAGATGCCAAGCACGATGAGAAGGCATGTCTGCACGCCCCATACCAACCAGGCGAAGGCCGATGCTTTGGGATCGTAGGGTGGAGTGGAGGACCCCACGCCGTAAAGCGATAGTCCAAAGATAATTGCAAACTGCCACGGCCCTAGACCACCGTTGCTGGGCACTGCCATGCCTATGCTGCTGAGCACGAAGAGGACGAGGATGGCCACCAAGCCCAGGTCTTTGGTGCAGGAGAAGGCAAACGAGGCAAGGTAAAGCTGCATGAAGTAGCAGCCCCAAATCAGCACTGTGTAGAACAGGAACAGCCACTTGCCTTCCATCTTGCCGATGGCCGCGAAGCCATCCCAGAAGTTGCGGATCATAAGGCGCAGTTTGGCTATGACCTTGTTCTCGCTCTTGCTGCGGAATATCCACACTATTGCCAGCAAGCACAGCACTCCAAGCGCCACAAGCAGCCAGAACACCCATGAGGTGAACATAGAGCCGCTGCCGTCGCCACGCTGGTCAAAGAACTTGACGAACTTGTCTTGCGCGATGAAGAAGGTGAACAGCGTGAGCAGCGCCACCGTCACTGTGTCGCTCAAGCGGTCGCCCACCATCGATCCAAGCACCTGTGTGAATGATGCCTTCTCTCGGTTGGCGATATATCCTGAGCGCCACACCTCGCCCAGGCGGGGAAACAGCAGGTTGACGAAATATGTGCCGAATATGGAGTTTACTAGAGCACTCAATGACGGGTGAACATCAATAGCCCTCAACTGCAGCCGCCAACGAAGCGCCCTGAAGATGTGGCTGAACACGCTTACCACAATCACTGGCAGGAACCACCAGTAATTCACGTCGTTGCGCAGACTGTCCTTAATGGCTCCCCAGTCCACATTCTTAGAGAGAAACCATGCTAGCCCCACGCTGATAGCGATGGGAATGCCATATTTCAATAATGCTGATATTATCTTCTTCACCTCTGTAGTCGTCTTAATGATTTTGCTTATTTGCTTTGTAACCTGCAAAGATAAACATTTATTTTGTTACCTACAATTTATCCGTATTTTTTTGTCATAAAATCAACTTGACGGTTATTTTTACGACGGTTTCGCCGTCGTCCCTTTGTGCGTCAAAAAATAGTCTTATTAATCAAGAAAAAAATCAAAAAGCCTCACAAATTTTGTTTTTCACGCATTTTTCTGTAATTTTGCGTGTTGAAAGATCCATTGCAAATAAATTGACCGTTATGCAGCAGGTAAGAGCAAAAAAATCACTGGGACAGCATTTCCTTATTGACCTCGATGTGGCGCAGCGCATTGCTGCCACTATCGATGGTTATAAGCACCTTCCAGTTCTTGAGGTGGGGCCTGGTATGGGTGTGCTCACACAGTACCTGCTGGAGAATGGCCACGACCTTAAGGTTGTGGAACTTGACGGCGAGAGTGTGGAATACCTCAAGGCGCATTTCCCTGCTCTTGATGGTCGCATCATCGAGCGCGATTTCCTCAAGCTCGACCTGCGCGAAGCATGTGGCGAGGGCGAGATGGTGGTGATAGGCAACTATCCCTACAATATCTCGTCGCAAATTCTTTTCCGCGTGCTTGACTACAAAGACCAGGTGGTGTGCTGCAGCGGTATGTTCCAGCGTGAGGTGGCTCAACGCATCGCAGCGGGCCCTGGCAGTAAGACCTATGGCATTCTCTCGGTGCTGCTGCAGGCGTGGTACGACATTGAGTATCTGTTCACCGTTGATGAGAATGTCTTCGACCCGCCTCCCAAGGTGAAGAGCGGGGTCATCAGGCTGGTGCGAAACGGAGTCACCGACTTGGGCTGCGATGAGCGTCTGTTCAAGAGCGTAGTGAAGACCTCCTTTGGCCAGCGTCGCAAGACCTTGCGCAATTCGCTGCGCGGCATGATACCCGCTGAGGCGATGCCTAGGCTCGACGAGCAATATGCCGAAATGTTCAAGCGACGACCTGAGCAGCTTAGCGTGAGTGAGTTTGTTGAGTTAACAAATACAATTAAAAACCTTCAAAATATAAACACTGGTGGGCTATGAAAGAATTTAATATCGACAATATCGACCAGTTGAAAGAACTGATAGAGGCAAAAAACGGAGAGCAGCTCCAAGTAGAGATAAAGGACATGCACCCTGCCGATATCGCTGAGCTTATCAACGAGCTTGACGATGCCGATGAGGCGCTGTTTGTGCTTCAGCAACTTGATGACGAAACGGTGGCCGATGTGCTTGCCGAGCTCGACGAGGACGAGCGTGCCGACCTGCTCGAGATAATGCCCAACGAGACCATCGCCAGGACTGTGGAACAGATGGATGCCGACGATGCCGTTGACCTTATCCAAGAGCTCGACGAGGATGACCAGGAGGATGTGATCAAGCACATCGACGACGTGGAACAGGCGGGCGACATCGTGGACCTGTTGCAATATGACGAAGACACCGCTGGTGGTCATATGTCAACCGAGATGATTGTCGTCAATGAGAATCTCTCGATGCCCGACTGCATCAAGACGATGCGTGAGCAGGCCGAGGATATGGACGAGATTTACAACATCTACGTCGTTGATGATGACCATCGTCTCAAGGGTGTGTTCCCGCTCAAGACCACAATCACTAACCCCTCGGCCAACAAGATTAAATATGTGATGGAGCCAAATCCCATCTCTGTAAGGACGGACACTCCTATCGAGGATGTGGCTCTCGACTTCGAGAAATATGACCTTGTGGCAATGCCAGTAGTAGATTCTATAGGACGACTGGTGGGACGCATCACTGTGGATGACATCATCGACCAGGTGCGTGAACAGAGCGAACGTGATTACCAGTTGGCAACTGGTCTTGTTGCCGAAGTGGAGACAGGCGATAGCGTGTGGACGCAGTTCCGCGCCCGCTTCCCCTGGCTGTTGATTGGCATCGTGGGCGGTATCGCCAATGCCTTGATTCTTGAAGGAGGAGATAATGGCGACTGGCAGACGGTGCTGCCAGGTTTGGCGATGTTCATTCCTTTGATTGGTGGCACTGGCGGTAACGTGGGTACACAGTCGAGCGCTATTGTGGTGCAAGGTCTTGCCAACGGCAGTCTTGAGCTCAAGCAAGCCGGCAAGCACCTGCTCAAAGAGTTCTTTGTGGCAACACTCAATGCAGTGCTTATTGCCGGACTGGTATTCCTCTATAATTTGATATTCCCTGTTGATGGCGATTCACAAAAAGCCCTCGCCACTTCGCTGGCGGTGACTATCTCGTTGTTTTCGGTGGTGTTGTTTGCCTCTGTTTTCGGCACTATGGTGCCCATCGTCCTTGAGAAGCTGAAGATTGACCCAGCTATCGCCACTGGCCCGTTCGTGACGGTGACCAACGATATTGTGGGTATGCTTATCTATATGTTTATCAGTACGATACTGATCCAAACTATGATATAAGATAATCTAATTGAATTATTTATTCTACTATATTTTATTGAGGCAGGCCGACCTGTCTCAATATTTTTATATATAAATTAGGTATTTGCTTAAAAAATACACTTTTTAGTTGAAAAAAGTTGGTTAGTAAAATTCTTGAAGTTACTTTTGCCTCTCGTAACTGAAAAAACATAAACTTAAATATATTAATTATTTATGAAGAAAACTATTTTATCAATCCTCATTCTGGCAGGAGTGATGGTGGCGTCGGCTGCTATCTATCCCTATTTGAATGTGGGACTGTCGAGCGGCACGGAGACTTCTTATCCGGCAACCGACGGCTTGACATTACATTTTGAGAATGGGAAGCTTGTGGCTTCCAATGATGGTACACAACTGGGCACTAACAACCTGAGCGATATACTTTATATGATGTTTGGCTTGGGAGCTGAGGAAAATCCGGTAGTTGCTGGCGACGTTAACGGTGACGGCCAAGTCACTGCTACCGACGTAACATTGCTCTACAACGTGATGCTAAACAACGATTACACGGGTGTAGTTAATGGCGATCAAGACGGTGACGGGAACATCACCGCAGGTGACGTGACATTTGTTTACAACATCCTTTTGGGCAGCAAAGGCCGCTCGCTAGGCGAGATTACCGATGGCTACCAGACTATGTGGGTGGTAACTGGCGACGTGAAGTGGGCGTTCACCACCGAGCAACTCGACACTATCTACTACAGCAACGGCACTTCGTTCACAGCTCAAGGCAAGACCTTCAACATTGCCGATGTGGACCAAATTTATGTTGACAACACCCCTGTTGCCGACAACACCGTGGATGTGGCTTATAGCGGCAATACCGCCACAATGATTGTGGCTGGTAACATTGCCAAGAACATGACTGCCACTGTGAACGGCGCTCATGTTGTGGCTTTGCAGGACGCTGACGTGACCAACGAGATTATCTACACACTCAGCGGTTCTTCTACCAACGGCTCATTCTATCAGGATGGAGAGTTGAAGATTACCGTTGTGCTCAACGGCCTTACCCTTAACAACCCCGATGGTGCTGCCATTAACATTCGCGACGGCAAGCGCATTGCTGTGGAACTTGCTGAGGGAACCACTAACACTCTGACCGACGGAGCTAATGGCGACCAAAAGGGCTGCTTCGCCGTAAAGGGACACACCGAGTTCAAGGGCGGCGGTATCTTAAACATCACTGGTAACGCCAAGAATGCCTTCTGGGGCAAGGAATATGTAGAAATCAAGAAGACAGTGGGTGAGATCAACATTCTTGGCGCTGTAGCCGATGGTTTCAACATCAATCAATACTATCAGCAGAATGGTGGCAAGGTGACCATCAAGAATGTGGGTGACGACGGCATCCAGGTAAGCTATGAGACCGATGACAATGACCAGATAATCGAAGACGAAGAGAACACCGGCGAGGTGACTCTCAAGGACGGAACACTTGACATGACCATCTCAAACAACAATGGTGGCAAGGGTGTCAAGGCGGTCAGCAACTTTATCATGCTTAAAGGTACTTTCAAGGTAGTCCAGAGCGGTAACCTCGTGGCTGGCGACGGTGACGTTGACTACGGCACTTGCGTGAAGGCTGGAGGCGACATCTTGATTCATGGTGGAACAATCGACTTCACCAATACCGCACAAGGCGGTAAGGGCCTGAATGCCGATGGCACTATCACCATTGACGAGACAAACACAACTACTACCATCAATATCAAGGCCAACGGACAGGGCGGCACTGTAGAGGCCGGAAGCTCTGGCAGTGGCGAGACTCCACAGTCTTACAGGATTTATGTCGCTAAGCCCACAAGCGGTGGTGGCTATCCTGGCGGCGGTGGCAGCAATGCATGGACTAACATGTACCTCTACAACAGCAACGGTACAATGGTGGCAAATATCACTGGAAACACTGTTCAGAAGACTTCGGGTTACAGCACCCTTACGTTCTACTACTACGACTTTGGCAGCGCCGACAGCGGCACTTATTACTTAAAGAGCGACAATTACACTAGCCAGGGTCGTACATATATCATCCAGAGTCAGACCTTCAGTGGTCCAACAAGCGGAGAAGACATTTACTACCAATTAGGTGGTTACTCGACTACTTCCACTTCAAGTACCTACACACGTACCTATCAGCTCAACAACGTTACTGCCACTTACGGCGGTTCGAGCGACATAGGTGAGGATACCGGCACAAGCTACAACGCAGCTGGCATCAAGGCCGATGGCAACATCACCGTCGATGCAGGTAATATTACCATTGCCAACAGCGGCTCCATGAGCAAGAGCTTCAAGAGCAAGGCTACGATGACTATCAATGGTGGCACAGTGACCCTCACTCCAAGCGGAGCTATGCAGGTTATCAATAGCGACGCTAGCTACAGCAGTGGTATCAAGGCGGTTGACTTCGTGATGAACGGTGGCACGCTTAACATCACATCAAGCGGTGTGGCCGGCAAGGGCATCTCTACAACCAATATCACCACCAACGGCGGTTCCATCACCATCAACAACAGCGGAACTGCACAGGCTGCCGGTTCGACAGGTGACTACTATACCGCCAAGGGCTTCAAGACCGACGGAAACCTTAACATGCTGGGCGGCACCATCTACATCAAGATGACTGGCACTGGCGGCAAGGGTATCAAGGTTAATGGCAACTACGTTCAGGGTGTGAGTGGCGGCGAAGGCCCAACACTCACAGTAATCACCACTGGTAGCGCTGCTGGTCAAAGCAGTGGCGGTGGTGGCTTCCCAGGCGGTGGTCCTGGTGGAGGCGGTGTCTCGGGCAGCGCAAAGGCCATCAAGGTGCTTGGCACAATCGTTATCAATGGCGGCCAAAGCGAGGTGAACACATCGACAGATGGTGCTGAGGGCATCGAGTCGAAGACTAGCATCACCATCAACGGCGGTAACCACTACTATAAAGCCTATGACGACGGTATGAACTGTACCGGAGCTATCAGGTTCTTGGGAGGCGTGACAGTTGTCTATAGCAACGGCAACGACGCTGTAGATAGCAACAAGGGTAGCTCAGGCGCTATCGAGATTGGTGACGGATGCGTGCTTGCCTACACGAGCAAGGGCTCACCCGAGGAAGGTCTCGACTGCGACAACAACAGCTATATTTCCATCACAGGCAACGGCTATGCTATCAGCGGCGGCGGTAGCCAAGGTGGTGGCGGTGGCTGGGGAGGTTCCAGCGGCATTGGCAATGCAGTGCAGGGCTACTATCTGAGCACTAGCTCACTGAGCTACAGCACAGGTCGATACTACACAATTGCCAACAGCAGCGGCACTAACCTGATTACCTATAGTGTGGAGGCAGGTTTCTCTAGTTCGCTCTCGCTCTTCACTGCCAAGGGTATGACCAAGAACCAGAGCTATACCATCAAGTACAGCACCACGGCTCCAACTGATGCCACTACAGCATGGCACGGAGTATATCTGGGCAGCTCGGCCACTGGCACTAACAGCTTCACCTCATTCACTGCTAATTAAGAAGCATAAAATAAACCCAAACTTTTCAACATTAGTGCCTCGAGGCTTCCATCGCCCCGAGGCACTTTTTTCAATAATAATAAAGTGCTAAATCGACGGTTTTTTATCGATTTAGCATTTGAAATCTGGAGACAGTTCCCCCTCTAAGATAACGTGAGTTCGACGAATTTGTCTCCTGATAATCATTGCGTTAGCAGCTCCCCCTCTAAGATAGAGGGGGTAAGGGGGAGTATGATAGACTCAAGGGATTGCATTTT
>JAFZUL010000127.1 GCA_017618355.1 Muribaculaceae bacterium | reverse complement strand
GCTCTCGACTTTCTACAACCAGCACAACGAGAAGCAATATGAGGTCGAGACAAGCGGTTTGACCATGGAGCAGGCACAATGGATTGAGCAGCTGTTCTACTCCCATGACGTGCGCATGGCAATAGAAAGGACTGACTTCGAGGACGAATACAGTCCGACTTACCAGCCTCAATTTATGCCCATTGTTCTAATCACCGACTTCACCTGTGAGATTGACGACAAGGACGGCGAACTCAACACGGTGAAGTTCACATACCAGTATGCTGACCGCAGGACTTACTTGCCAACAGATTACCTGGCGGTAGATCACGACAGAATATTCACTGAAGAATATGGACCGGCTTTTCAATAATGGCAAACTCTATACACATATCAACGCTGCGCAAGATGCTCAAGGCTGGTGACCCTGTTGACATCAAGCTGTGGACGAAATCGGGAGAGATCCAGGAGTGGAAGAACTGCATTCCGCTGCGCTACAATTTCTATAAAGGAACACGGCAGGTCAAACTACTCAACAGCGGACAAATCAGGCAGTTGAGGGATGTCTGCGTGTTCATGGTTAATGATATGGAAGTATTCTTGTAACTCACATATAACCCACATGTAACTATATATGGAACTTCAATTCAACTCAGTAGAAACCATCGCCAACTTGAATGCTTCGGCGGCGTTTCAAGTGGATAGTGGCAAGGTGTTCAAGGAGGACACCGACATTGTACCGGTCATCATAGATGAACGGCTCTCGTATATGCCGTGGGGCGGCGACAATGAATTGCCCTACAATATCCTTAATCTGATTGAGAGCGACGAGACGCTCTCGACGTGTCAGCAGTTCAACGCTGAAGTGTGCTACGGCAGCGGTCTGCGTTACAACGTTGACCTTTGCACCAAGGCTGTCAGGCAGGAGGTCGAGGACTTCCTTCTTGACAACGCCATGGCGCAGTACTGGCTCGGAGTGTGCCACGACTTCAAGCACTTCGCTTTCTGTGTATCAGTTATCATCCTCAACGCTGACGGCACGAAGGTGGTACGACTGATGCGCAAGGAGGCGTGCTACTGCCGACTCACTCCTGCGGAGAAAGACGGCACGATAAAGTATCTTCTCTACGCCAACTGGCGGCAACCTGTCGCAAAATGTGAGGATATCGAGGTTATTGACTTGCTCGACATCAACTCGCCGTGGCGCGACCTCGCGGTGCGAATGGGAAGGGTCGCTGGCGACGACGGCAAGAAGAAGATACGCACAAAGGCGCGAAAGTTTGCCGTGCTGACACGTGTCCCGACACCCGACAGCACGTATTATCCGATACCGTATTACGGTTCGCTGTTCCGTGGGAAATGGTACAACATCAAGCAGCTTATAGGGATGGCGAAGGAGGCGAAGCTCAAGAACATCGCCCCCATCAAGTACCAGATAGAAATCTCCAACAAGTATTGGGATTCAATCTTCAAGAGCGAGGGCATCACAGACCGCAAAGAGCAGCAGAAACGCATAGTCAAGGAGAAGCAGCAGATTCTTGACTTCCTCACTGGAGTGGAGAATGCCGGCAAGGTGTGGTTCTCCACATTCTATGTGGCTCCCACTGGAGAGGTGCAGCACGAGGTCGTCATCAACAAGATTGACAACGACAAGGAAGGCGGAGACTGGTCCACCGACATCCAAGAGGCGGTGAACATGTTCTGCTTCACTATGCGTGTGCACTCGAACCTTGTGGGCTCGGTGCCAGGGAAGTCGCAGACAAACAACAGTGGCTCGGACAAGCGCGAGCTCTACACCATCGCCCACTCGTTGCAGAAACCCTATCACGACCTGCTCTTTACCGTGCATCGCCTGATAATGCGATACAACGGATGGAAGAACGCCTTTCCTGAATGTCCGTTTGTGCAGCTGTCGTTGCTCAGCGACCATGTTGACGCACAGGAGGTAAGTATAAACAATCAGATCCCATCATAATAATTGGGCGCACTAAATACATAAAGCTATGATTGACGAAATAATTTACATGTGTCGTTGCGGCTACTCAATAGAAGAAATTGCCGAACACCTCAACGTGGACGAGGATTATGTGTTCACGATTCTTGAAGAAAATGACGAGCTATGACACGGTTAATCACATCAGATGAGCAGTTGCGCAGATACCTGCCCAACGCTTTTGCTACTGCTCAGGGCGAGGTACCGTTTTTCGAGAAGGTACTGCCGTGGCTGGAGGCCGCGGAGCGGTGGACTTTCTCGCAGTTTATAGGCAACACTTTTCTGCCAATACTAGTGACGATGGACGAGAACCACCCACTGCGCCTGACGGCGTGCAGCGTGGTGGCGCATGAGGCGATAATGCGTGCCGTGCCGTCACTTGACTTGGTGCTCACTCCGAATGGGTTCGGTATCGTGAGTAATTCTAATGTGGTACCGGCAAGCCGTGACCGTGTGATGCGCCTGGTTAAGTCGCTTGAGGAATCGCGCGACATCGCCATTGAGCAGATGCTGCAGTACCTGTTTCAGAACGAGCGATGGTTTGCTAGCTCGGTTCGCCGATGGTTCACCGCTACGCTGTTCCCCAATATCGACTTGGCAAACCTGTGCGGCATCACCGAGAAACGCTGGGCGAACTACCTTGCTCTGCGCCTGAAGGCTGTAGAGGTGGAGCAGCGTATCGCCGAGGAGTATATCTCGCCTGAGCAGATGGACGTGCTGCGTGGCGAGGTGGTCGGCATCGACTGGACGTTCACACTCGCTGACCGTTTGCACTTGCGAGTCATCGAGCAGCTGCGCTCAATCGTGGTTAGCGCTTTGCAAGGCTCACCACTAAATATTCAAGGTCTGCGTGACATCGTGGACTTGATGCGAAAGAACGAGGACATCTTTGCCGAATTCGCCAACAGCGACACAGCAAAGTTATTTCAACCACCGATTTTTGAGAACAAAAAACGAAATCATGGATACTGGTTCTAATTCGGCTTCGCCGAAGTTTAGAGTTGAGAGTTTAGAGTTGAGAGAGCCATGACACCCACCCAATTCGGTAAAAATCTCAAATTATTAAAGGATTTTGTC
>JAFZUL010000012.1 GCA_017618355.1 Muribaculaceae bacterium | reverse complement strand
TCATCGCAAACATGTCAATGATCTCGAAAAACGCTCCCCGGCGCTGCGGCCTCGCTTTTTGACAGGGCGTCAAAAAAACCGCTCAACTCGGAACCAGGTCCTCGTGAGCCGAAAAGCGATGCAAAATTACAACCGATTTTTTACATGGCAAAATGTTTCGACAACTTTTTTCAAAAAAAATCAATTATTTTTATGTTTTTCACATATTTTTAAAGATTTATACAAAAACCTAGCTAAAAATAGCCAAAAATGACTAGAAATGGCTAGGAATGGATAGGAATAACTAGGATTTAAGAACGAAGTGCGAAACTATACTTGTGGCGACACCTTATTATATTATATAATAGGGCCAAAATGATGGATTTCTTGAATTTCCAAACAATATTGGCACAGTCTTTGCATTTTTAAAATAAAACACTACCTTTGTGGCACTTTAATTAATGATAAGAATATGGGATATTTAGTCACCGACAACAAGAAAATCACCACCAAGCGCATCCGTGAGATGAAGCACACTGGTGAGAAGATAGCAGTATTGACTTCTTACGACTACACCATCGCGTCGCTGGTAGAGCAGGGAGGCATTGACATGATTCATGTGGGCGATAGCGCCAGCAACGTGATGCAGGGCAACACCACCACGGTGCCCATCACTCTTGATGACATGATAGTATATGGCCGCACTGTGGCTCGTGCCTGCAAACGCGCCATCACGTGCATCGACATGCCGTTTGGCACATATCAAGGCGACCCATACAAAGCTCAGGAGAATGCCGTGCGCCTTATCCAGAGCACTGGCATCGACTCGGTGAAGTGTGAAGGCGGCAGCGAGATTCGCGAGGCGCTGGAGCTGATAATACGCGCTGGAATCCCCATCTGCGGCCACCTTGGTCTAACTCCGCAATCAATATACCAGTTTGGCTCTTACGCCTTGCGCGCACAAGAAGAGGCTGAGGCGCAGAAACTTATCGACGACGCCAAGATGCTTGAGGAGATAGGTTGCTATGCCCTTGTGCTAGAGAAGATTCCGGCTACCCTCGCCAAGCGCGTGACCGAGGCAGTGGGCATCCCCACCATAGGCATTGGAGCCGGTGTGGACTGCGACGGCCAAGTGCTGGTAATCCAAGATATGCTTGGCATGAACATGGGCTTCAAACCTAAATTCCTGCGCCACTACAACAACCTAGGCGAGCAAATCATCGACTCGGTAAACCACTACGTGGAAGATGTGAAGAACGGACTCTTCCCCAGTGAAGCCGAAAGTTACTAAAAATACGAGTCAAGCAATTGATACTTAAAAACAAAGTACATCCCTCGCGGGCTCATGGCCCATGAGGGATGTTGTTTTAACCTGTTGGTGAAAAAATCACCAGCTTTCGCCTATGCGCAAGAGAATGTCTTGAGCCAATTTGTGGCCTTGATGTGAGGATTTCTGCAACCACTCTATTGCCTTTGGAGTACTCTTTGTGACACCTTCTCCACTGGCATAAGACAAGCCAAGCATATATTGAGAATCGGCATCACCTTGAAGTGCCGCCTGACGATACCAATACACTGCCTGTGCTTTGTCCTCTTTGACACCTTCTCCAAGCTGATAACAATTTCCCAGATTGAACTGTGCACCAGGATAACCCTGCTCGGCGGCACGAAGATACCAACGAACCGCTACTTCTTGATTCTGCGTCACACCGCCATTTCCATAGTCAAAAATCTTGCCTAACACAAACTGCGCCGATGGGTCACCGTCATTAGCCCGCAACGTAGCCCTTTCGTAAGCTTTCTTGTAGAGAGCATTGGCATTCCCCATATTTGGAGAGCACCCCTTGCCTGTCTCATAGCAAAAAGCCAAGAAATACAGCCCCGCCGGATAATTCTGCTCCGCCGACTTCTTTGCCCACACAAAAGCCAAAGAATCATTCTCTTCAACGCCATATCCACTGTGATAGCAGCTGGCAAGCTGATACTGCGCCTCGGGATCTCCCTCTCGTGCTAGCATATAGAAGTCACGCGCTTTGCCGAACATAGTTCTTGAAGGATCATCTTTACTCTCCTGCGTTTCTTGATGACTTGGGGCTGTGATGCCCTTAATGTCATCGATTGTCATAGTGCCATAGATGATAATTACCGAGGTCTCTTTGTCGTGCTCGAGCAGCATGAATACATTCTGGGCGCTACCAGTCTTGAGATAGATTGATGCCTGGTTGCCCTCTTCGTCAACATCAAGGATACTTTCAAAGTTGTCTTTCTTAATCCATTTGTTGCATTCTTTTGATAGCTTCTCGGCTGCTTGTGGTGTGCTCGTCGAGATTATTTCGAGGTGGTCAACCTTGTCGGCAATAGATCCGATTTTGAGATTACTTTTGCTCTGTATCGGCATCATTTTCATTGCCGCCTTGCCAATTGTGACACAGGAAAAACCTTCCTTGCCCTTGAATTGCTTGGCAAACGAGTCTTGCGCGTTTGCCGTCATACTCACTGCGAGCATGAGAATGAGTATAAGAATTGTCTTTTTCATAATTATATTAAATGTTGCTGAATAGTATTGTTGATATCATTGATTTTCTCGTTTGCATTGTCGAGTTGGTCCATGCCCTTGTTGAGAATTGTTGAGAATCTCTCAAGCGCCGCGAGTGCAATTTCCTCGTCGCTGGCGCTGAGCTGCTCATCGCTTTGTATTTCACTTGCCTGCGCCAAATGCTCCACATTATTTTTATAGGCATTTGCGGGTTTAGCGTTGGGCAACGATTTTGGTTTGTGTCGCGGTTGCGACTGAATCTCAGGCAACACGTCGTCACTCTCTGTTTCAATAGTTTTAATCGAGGTGTCTTGAGCAGGCTTTTCAACTTTAGCGATAGGTGGCAGATTATCTTTCCTTGGCACCTGCTGTGAGTTGTTATGCATAAACCACCACCCTACTGCCGCTATCACTGCCACTGAAGCTGCTGCCGCCCAAGCGGTTCGTTTCCATAACAACGGAGCGACCTTTGCCTTGCTCTTCTCTTCAGTATTGCGATTATTCTGTGCTTCCCACTCGTCAATCTTGTCGCTGAGCGCCGACTCTAAACCAACTGGCACTTCCACCTCGTCCTCCATCTGGTCCAATGCTTGCATGAGCAATGCATCAGCATCATCACCCTCAAGAACTTGGCGCAACTGTTGCTCCTCGTCGAGAGTAGTCTCGCCGCGGTAGAACTTGTTGAGCAGTATGTCTAAATCTTTCTTGTTCATGATGATATAATGTTTTGGAATTGGTTTCTAAGTGTTTTTCTAGCTCGGCTCAGGAGCACCCTTGCGTTTATAGCAGTAAGTCCAGTAGCCTTTTCTATCTCCTGCATTGAGCATCCGTTGATGTCGCGCAGTCGCACCACTTGTTGCTGTTGTGCCGGCAGTCGAGCCAGGCACTGGTTGAGCAGTTGTGCCGTCTGCTGCCGCTCTATATGCCGCGAGGCATCATCATTGCTGGCAATAGGCAGTTCCTCGGGCGGCTTGTCCACCATGTCGATGCTTGCCGCACGGTGGCGGTCAAGACACAAATTGCGGACTAGAGTGACGCAATAGGCTTGGAGGTTGGTAATGTCGGCTAACGAGTCGCGGCGGTTCCACATCTTCATGTAGGCATCCTGCACGGCATCTTTGGCGTCGTCCTCGTTACCGAGCATAAGGTAAGCCACCTTATAGAGCTTGGCATTCAGAGACAGAAACCGCTGTTTAAACTCGCTGGCGTTCATCAACTCCTTCGACACTATTTGCCTAAATTTATAAATTTATCGGAGTTACTAGGGTCTATTTTGCCTTCAATCAGTACAATAGCAGCCTCATCCTCCTCAAGGCCGATGATGAGCATTTTATTAATCATTTTATCATCACCTTGAGTGAGAATTAATGCGTGTTCTCCTTTTTCGTCGGCATCGACCAACACGTCAAAACCCTCAACGCCCTCGTCCATAATTGCCTTGATTGTTGCGAGTTGATCGCTTGATGGGTTCTCAATGGAAATCACTCTAACTGCGTCGATGTCTTTCATTTGCTTAGCCTGCTCGCCACCCATGCCTGCCATAGCAAGCATTGCCTTGTCAATAGTCATCTCCTGCACATTGTCGGCCTTTGGGAAAGCGCTAAACACCTCGTCGATTGTCTTGCTGAAAGCTGTGGCACCGATCATCGCCACCAATGCTAAAACTAATAATTTCTTCATAATTAAAAATATTATTTGGTTGTTTGAATAAAAGTCTTCTCAAAAATCAAGACGTAAAGGTAGCACAAATTGTTACAACAATAATACTATTTTTTCGAAAAAAGCTAAAAAAAGAGACTCGTCGTCGTGTGACTACGAGTCTCATTTGTACATTGTGCATTAATTTTATCCCACTTGCACACCTGGGCGGACTTCTCCGTGAGGGCCTATTACCACGAGGCGGCCATCGGCGTCCTCGGCGCTGAGGATCATACCTTGCGACTCAATGCCCTTGAGGGTGCGTGTGGCGAAATTGGCGATAAAGCACACTTCTTTGCCCACGAGGTCCTCGGGGTTGTAGAACTTGGCTATACCCGAGACGATGGTGCGACCCTTCATGCCGTCGTCGATGGTGAACTTGAGCAGTTTGTCGGCCTTCTTCACCTTCTCGCAGGCGAGCACTTTGCCCACACGGATGTCAAGTTTCTGGAAGTCGTCGAACGACACGGTTGGCGCCACGGCCTTAGGAGTGAAGTTCTTGAGTATATTCTCCTGCTTGATTCTCTCTAGGCGGTCGGTCTGAGCCTTTATTGTCTCGTCGTCAATCTTCTCGAAGAGCAGCACGGGAGTCTCAACACGGTCGCCAGCTTTGAGGATATCGATAGAGCCAAGTTTGTTCCAATCGGCACGTTCAAGATTAATCATCTTGCGCAGCTTCTCGGCGCTGAACGGCAGGAATGGCTCGAAGGCGATGGCAAGATTGGCTGTGATTTGCAAAGCGATGTTCATGATTGTCTCCACGCGCGTCATGTCGGTCTTAGCGAGTTTCCAGGGCTCAGTATCAGCAAGATATTTGTTACCGATGCGCGCCAATTTCATCGCCTCGGCAAGAGCAGCACGGAAATGGAAAGTCTCAAGAGCCTTACTTAACTCGTCTTTCACGTCTTTGAACTCATTGATTGTCTGTTGGTCGTAGTCGGTAAGTTCATGCGCTTCGGGAATCACGCCGTCGAAATATTTGTTGGTGAGCACGACAGCACGGTTCACGAAATTGCCGAGGATGGCAACCAACTCGTTGTTGTTGCGGTCTTGGAAATCCTTCCAAGTGAAGTTGTTGTCTTTGGTCTCGGGAGCATTGGCAGTGAGCACATAACGCAGCACGTCCTGCTTGCCAGGGAAGTCCTCGAGATACTCGTGTAGCCACACAGCCCAGTTGCGGCTGGTAGAAATCTTATCGTCCTCAAGGTTGAGGAACTCATTAGCAGGCACATTATCAGGCTGCTGATAGGTATCCTCGGCCATAAGCATAGCGGGGAATATAAGGCAGTGGAACACAATGTTGTCCTTGCCAATAAAGTGGATGATACGAGAATCTGGAGCTTTCCAGTATTTCTCCCAATCGTTGGGAAGCAAATCTATAGTGTTGCTAATGTAGCCAATAGGCGCATCAAACCACACATACAGCACCTTTCCCTCGGCACCCTCGATGGGCACGGGAATACCCCAGTCGAGGTCGCGCGTCACAGCGCGGGGCTGCAGACCAGCGTCGAGCCATGACTTGCACTGGCCATAGACGTTGGTCTTCCACTCTTTGTGCTCCTCAAGAATCCACTGGCGCAAACGAGGCTCCCACTTGTCGAGAGGCATGTACCAGTGCTTAGTCTCCTTGAGCACAGGCACGTTGCCTGTAATGGCGCTCTTGGGATTAATCAGGTCGGTGGCGTTGAGCGAAGTACCGCATGCCTCACATTGGTCGCCATAGGCACCCTCGTTGCCGCAATGCGGGCAGGTACCGGTTATGTAGCGGTCGGCGAGCCATTGGTCGGCCTCTTCGTCATAGAACTGCATGCTAGTCTTCTCTATGAACTCGCCCTTGTCGTAGAGTTTCTTGAAGAACTCGCTGGCAGTTTTGCGATGTGTCTGGCTTGTGGTGCGGCCATAGATATCAAACGAGATACCCAGCCCTTCCATCGAATCCTTTATTATCTTGTGATAGCGATCAACAATGTCTTGTGGTGTAACACCTTCCTTCTGTGCTTTGATGGTAATGGGCACGCCATGCTCGTCGCTACCGCCAATCATTATCACGTCCTCGCCCTTGAGGAGCAGGTAGCGGACGTAGATGTCGGCAGGTACATAAACTCCAGCCAGGTGCCCAATGTGCACAGGGCCGTTGGCGTAGGGTAACGCCGTTGTCACGAGAGTGCGTGCGTATTTCTTCTTTTCTTCCATAGTTATATATACTGTTTTTTGAAAATTTTTGCAAAGATAGTGCAAGCCGAGAGAAAAAACAAACTTGTTTGATTTTTTCCGAGGCGAAGCCTATCTAAGACGCAAGTCAACGGTAAGAAAAAGTTGTCAGTTATCAGTTATCAGTTGTGAGTTTTTAGTTTTTGGCTCTTGGTTTTTGTTGCGATGGCATCGCAACATACGGGATGAAATGAGAGCTTAAGGACCAAATGAAACTCTTGCTGTTGCTTTTCCCTTTTGGCATATATTTTGCTGAATGGGAAAAAAAGCGCGTTATAGGCAGTTTTTTTCATTAAAATAAAGATATGCTATTGTTTAAACCCATTTTTTTTGTATTTTTGCAGATTAAACTTGTGATTTGCAACTATTACATTAAAAATAGCTGAAAAAACAAACAAAAACATAACTTAAAAACAGAATTTACTATGCTATCCCCCGAACTTAATAGCCTGATAGATGCCGCTCTAACCGACGGTCTGCTTACCGACCAAGAACGCGCGGTAATCAAGAAGCGCGCACTGCTTGAAGGTTACGACCCCGATGAAGTGGACATATACATAAACTCACGCCTGCAACAGATGCAGATTGATGCGCAAGGTGCTGTAGCCAAGGTAAGGAAATGCCCTGCATGCGGAGCTATCATTTCTTATATGCAGACCCGCTGCCCGCAGTGCGGTACCGAAATCACCAACGTGGGTGCCACAAAATCGGTGCAGAAGCTCTCTGACATGATTAACGAGATCAGTGCCACCGAGTTAATCAAAGAAAAACGCCAAGTGAGAATAAAAAACGCCATCACAAGCTTCCCGGTGCCCACCACCAAAGAGGACATCATGGAGTTCCTGTTCCTTGCCGCCCCCAACGCCAAGAAGAAAAAAAGTTTCCTTGGAACTCTGGGACCGGCATTGACAATGGGCTTGATAGTGTTTGTAATATTCTTCATTTTAGGACTGCTTACCGTTACCAATGGCGAGTCATTATCTGAAGCGGCAGGAGGTGGTGTGGTGCTCGGAATTTTCTTTGGAGTGCCAGCGGCATTAATAGGTCATTTTGCTCTGAAAAAGAAAGTTGAGCCCATCCGTGACCAGAACAAGATGGCGGAGGTGTGGCGCAACAAGTGCGAGCAGGTGATTGCCAAAGCGAAGTTCATCCTCAGGGAAGACGCCGGCGCAATGAACACCATCAGAGATATAGAAAAAGATTTGAAACTTACTAAATAATATAATATGGGAGTATTTGCAAAAGGGAAAAGCGGCGGCGCAATGAACGTAATCCGCTGCGACGAAGAAAATTACCTTGTGTGGAAATGGACCCCGCTAGGACAGGAGGCCAATAGCACAAGTCGTGAAAACAGCATTCACTATGGCAGTAGCCTCAGGGTGAAAGACGGCGAGCTCGCTGTGTTTGTATATAGGCAGAAGGACGGCACTGTGCAGGACTTTATCCTGGGCCCCTTTGACGACACCATCAAGACCGCCAACTTCCCCGTGCTCGCGAGTATAGTGGGAATGGCATTCGGAGGTAATTCGCCATTCCAGGCCGAGGTCTATTTCATCAACCTGCAAGGCAATAACCAGGTGAAATTCGGAGTGCCCTATTTTGATGTCTTCGACCCGCGTCTGCCCGACCACGGAGTGCCAGTAGCAGTGAGAGGTACTATCACCTTCAATCTCACCGACTATCGCTCGTTTATTAAGCTTAACCGTCTCATCAACTTCGACCTCAACCAGTTCCGCAATCAAATTCAAGCGGCTGTGGCACGCTATGTGAAGGGCATCATCATCAATGTCCCTGATGAGGCAGGCATACCATTGGTGCAGATGGAGCGCAAAATCAACATTATCAACGAGCGCATAGAGTCACAACTAAGAAACCGACTCGGCAACGACTTTGGCGTGAACCTCAAAGCTGTGGATATCGATGCTATCGATGTTGACAAGAGTAGCCCATTCTACCAAGAGCTGCGTCAACTCACTGCCGGCAACACAGGCCGCACGATGAATGCGCAGACCGACATCAACATCCAGAACATGAAAGATATGCAAGCCCTCAACCGCGAGAACCTGGAAGAGACGCTGCGCATACAACGCGAAGAGGCTCAACGCGCCCAAAGGCTGCAAACTGAGACCAACTTCATTGGCACTCACGCCCTCGACCAGCAGGCCGAAGTTCTCAAGACTGGTATGTCTAGTCTCGGAACCATGGGGCAAATGGGTGGCGGCATGGGCGGAGGCATGAACCCCGCAGGAATGATGGTGGGCATGGCTATGGGCGGAGCCATGGGTCAGCAGATGGGTGGCATGATGAACCAGATGGGCCAGAACGTACAGATGGGCATGCAGCAGCCACCAGCTATGCCACAGTCGATGTATTTCGTCAACATCAACAACCAGCAAGCAGGACCATTCTCAGTACAGCAACTCATGCAGATGGCGCAGAGTGGACAAGTGACAGCACAAAGCTATGTGTGGAAACAAGGTATGCCACAATGGGTACACGCAGGGCAAGTTCAGGAGCTTCAAAACATCTTCGCTCCAGCCATGCCACCGATGCCTCAAATGCCTGAATGACTCTTCCTGTAGTAGAGTAACAACTATTCATCAATCAAGAAAAAATGGGTTTTATATTTGATATCGCCAAAGACATCATTGAGGATGCCACCGATGGGCTCAAAAGCTCAACCGGGCGACGGTTCATGAGAGATGCCGGTGCCGCGGTGGCTGCTGGACTGGCAGGGGCGGCTATGATGAGGGGCATGAATAAGAACCAGCCCAATCCCACTCCCGCGGCTTATCCACAGGGCTATCCGCAAATGCCACAGGCCATGCCGCAGGGATCTCCGCCACCAGCACCAGCAGTAAGCACAGCACCTGCAGCTCCAATTTTCTCGTTCTACGCCATCATCGAGGGCGTGAAGCACGGGCCATACAACGAGGTACAGTTCAAGCGACTGGTAGATAATAATCTTGCTGACGCCAATACCATGGTGTGGAAAGAAGGCATGACCGAATGGAAACCTGCAGCGCAAGTGAAAATGATGGAACACATCTTCTCGCCGCATAGCACACAGCAGGCACAAGCCGAACAACCAGCGCCTCAAGCTGCTCCCGCCATGCCGCAAATGCCACAGATGAAGGCCTATTACGTGAATCTCAACAACCAGATGGTAGGCCCCTTCACCACACAGCAGCTACAACAATTTGCGCAAACTGGCGAGTTCACGCAGCAGATGTATGTGTGGTGCGAAGGTATGCCCGAATGGCTCACGGCAGGACGCGTCGAGGAGCTGGCACCTCTTTTCGGCCCAGCAATGCCTCAGATGCCTAAAGTGTAAGCATCACATTTTTTAGCATTTAATCAAACAATTATTCAAAATATTATGAACGACAACAATTTCTTTTCGGTCGATCGCCTAGTTGAGTTTGGAATGGGAATGGCTATGGCTCAACAGATGGTGAACACAATGAACCAGAGCATGAAGCAGATGTATGTCCCTGGCTCTATACAGTCTATGCCACAACCTGCACCACAGCAGCCCAACATCATCTATGTGGGCATCGACGGCAAACAAGTGGGACCGCTCAACGAGAGCGAGATTATCACCCTTGTCAACAACCGACGCATCAACAAAGACACCCTCGCTTGGATGCCTGGCATGCCAGCCTGGAAGCCCATCGAGCAAGTGCCTGAGATTCTTAAGATAATAGCTCTGACTCCACCACCCATCAACACTTGAGCATTATGAAAACAAGCGTCAACGTGATACCCGTAATCATCGCGGTAGCAGTAGCAACATTGATTGGACTGCTCGTTGCCACCCTGTGCGACTCTAAAAACGACACTGTCATTGGCATCGCTACCGGTGTCTCGCTTGCCGTGACACTGCTGCCAATGCTCGCTATCAAGACCAACGACAACCGCCTCAATGTCAATCTGCGCTTAGTGAGCACCATATTCACTATACTGGTGCTTTTGGTCAATGTCATTGTATGCTTCAGCACACCCAATAAACTAACGATTTACTTCATAGTATTAGGACTGATACTACTCATATTCATCGGTGTGCTTTACTCTCTGATTAGATCATCAGAATAGATTTTTTCTAATAAAATGCTAAAATGAAGAAAAAGGGCTTCCTTTTTCTTCATTTTTGTTTACGATTTATTTTCCACTCTAGCCGTCTATCTTAACCTACAAAGGTGTCGATGTGGCGGCTTTTTTTGGAGGCGGTGATTTCGTCAAGGTTGATGAGTATGCCACTCTCTTCCACGTCGCCAAACTCGTGGTTGATTGCAGTGCCGAGCATGCGCATGGTGGGCGAGAGACTCATATATGCACTGATAAGTGGCGGGATGTTGATGCTCTTGCTGCGGATGTAGCTATTCAAGATCAAGTAGTCTTTCTTGAAATTATTCCCTTCGAAGAATGTTGCTAACTCCTCCATGTCGCCAATGTCGAGGGGTGTGATGGGCTGCACCAATTTGTCGTGGTCGGGGAAATAGATGTGGAGGAATGTAAGCAGCAAGTTGCGGCAGTCAACGGGATAGTTGGTGTACATCGTCATCTTGCCAAAGAGGTACTTGATTTCAGGATTAATGATGGTCAACGCTCCCAGTCCGTCCCACAGGTTGTCGAGGGCAAAGATGCCTTTTGCACCCACACGGCTCGACTGGTACTCGGGTCTAACGAATGAGCGTCCTAGCTCAATGGTGTAAGGCAGATAGTCGTCAAGGAATTCCTGAGAGAAACTGAACATGTGTGACATGGCGATGTGGGGCGTACCGTCATCATTGAACCGCATATTCTTGCCCACTATATATCGATAGGCACCGATAATCACCTGTTCGTCGGGATTCCACACCAGCAGTTGCTGGCATGCTGGCTCCATAAGGTCAAACTCATCGATGTCGCAGTCCTTGCCTGTGCCGCCGCCCGCCTGTCGGAAAGCTATCTCGCGCAGACGGCCTATCTCGCGCATGGTGTTTGGTGAGTTGTGGGCGTCGATGACATAGATTTCGTTGCCGGCCTTGTTGGTAGTGCGCAACAACCGCTCTGGAGTAAGTTCCTGAGTGATAAGTTTGATGTCAACCTTGTCAATTATTTTTTGTACCATATCACATTAGTTTTTTTTCAGAGTATAAACCAGCTCTCTTATTCTTTCGGCCTCATCGCGGGTGTTTTTTGCATCTAGCGACTGCCACTTTATGGGCTTACCAAAATACACGTCAAACTTCTTTCCAGAACACTTGAACATCTCTCGCGGCAGTAAAATCATCTCGATATTGAACTTGATGCCCAGCCACTCACGGAATTTGGCAAAGCGGTAAAAGAACTTGCTGTTACGACCATCAAAAAAGACCGGGATGATGTCGCGCTGACTGCTGATGGCTTGAGAGACCAGAAACTTCTGCCACTTCAAGTCGCCAATCTTGCCGCCCTTAAGCTTGCGGGAGCACAGGCCTGCAGGGAAGGTAATCATCTGCTTGTCGCCTTTATATTCGGCTTCTATCTCCTCTGCGCTCTGGCGCGACTGCCTACCGTGCTTGTTAACGGGCATGAACACATTGTCAAGTGGCTTGACAGCCATAAGCAAATCATTGACGATAAACTTGATGTTGTCGCCACCGTAATGATGACCGATAAGCGATATCAGCGCCATGCCGTCGAGCCCTCCAAGAGGATGGTTGCTGGCAAAGATGAATCGGCCCTCATTGGGAATGTTATCCTCGTTGATGGCATTATACGCAACATTCAGGTCGGCAAGAGCAATATCTGCTGCTCCCACGCCTTTATCGGCGCTCATGTCGGTAAGAATCTTGTTCAAGCCATCCTGCTTGATGATTCGCTCCACCCACCTTATCACAAACTTGGGGATGTACTTGTAGTGACGAGGCAAGCGTTGCCTTATCACACTATCCACATCTATTCTTAACGGCTGCGATTTCATGAGCAGATTTTTTAAACCACAAAGGTAATTATTATTGCTAAAAATTTGAAAGCTTAAACTCAAAAACTTAATATTTTTTTTCATCAAGCATGGCTACTGCACCTTGAGCGCCATCAAGGGCAAAGATGAAGAAATGCGCTGGCGGGGTTAGTGGTGACAATGCCGTCACTTCGCCATTAACGACCTCAAACGACGGAAAACTGTGAGAAAGCCCCGTGCCAGTGGCCTTGCCATAACTCTCTTTGAGGGTCCACAGTTGGGTGAAATAGGCGTTTCGTTCAGCAAGGTCGTTTAGAGAATGCAGCTTCGCCTTCTCTGTATCGTTCATGACGTAGTCGATAAGGCTCTCACGAGCGGTAACAATGGTCTGCACATCCACCCCTAGAGGCACGTTGCCCATTGCGCACGCCACCAATGTGCCACTATGAGAGAGGCTGAAGTGCAGTTCGGGATATTGCTCAAAAGCTGGTTTGCCATGCTCTCCCTCGACATAGCACATCTCGCGCTCACGCAGGCCACGGCTCCGCAGCATATTGTCGAGCAACAGTCCTGCACCGGCACTGAGCATTTTGCCTCGCTCAAAGCGATAGCGCAGCGTCTTGTCACGGCGGTGTCTCGATAATCGCCGCAAGGCATCGTCTAGTGCCCCGGGCGCCGCCAGTGGCGTCACATCGGCGACCTTCACCTCACAACCATCAAGGACAAAATGCCTCAATATCTCTATACCTACGCTCTCTGTCATATCTTCAAATTGTTTTGCAAAGATAATATTTTCTGTGTAATTTTGCAGCGTTTTCAAGAGAATTATGTTCTAATGAGACGGCTGAAATACATAAAAAACAAAGTTATGACTTCACCGCTGGCACCGCTTGTGGCAGTGGTGTGCAACTTGCTCATTGCTTACGTCATATACTTCATAGCACGTGTCGCCTATTACCTCGAGAACCACACAATCTTCTCGCAAGGCCTGCAAGGCAATGCGTTGGCCGATGCCTTTGCTGGAGGATTGGTTTTCGACACGTCGGCTATCATGTACACCTGCGCGCTCTACATCATAATGATGCTGCTACCGCTGCACCTCAAGGAGCGAAGCACTTACCACAAGGTGTGCAAATGGGTGTTTGTCATTATTAACAGCATCGCTCTGGCGATGAACCTGATGGATGCTGTCTATTTCCAATATACCAGCCGTCGCACCACCAGCACCGTCTTCAGCGAATTCGGCAATGAAGGGAATCTGGCAGGAATAATGGGCATCGAGTTCATAAAGCACTGGTATTTTGTGCTGCTGGCTGCGGTGCTTATATGGCTTATGTGGAAACTATATGTCACACCACGACTTGAAGCAAACAAATGCTGCAACTGGCGATATTATGTGACGTTAGTACTGAGCCTTGTGGCTATGATTCCGGCAGTGATTGGCGGAATGCGTGGCGGCTTAGCTCACTCGGTACGCCCCATCACGGTAAGCAACGCCAACCAGTATGTTGACCGCCCCATCGATGCCGCCCTAGTGCTCAACACACCGTTTTCCATATTACGCACTTTGGGAAAGAATGTTTTTGCCGACCCGCACTATTTCGACGACAAGGCTCAGCTTGAAGCAATCTACACCCCCATACATCAACCCGACAGCGCTGCCGTGTTTACTCCTAAGAATGTGGTGGTGATAATCGTGGAGAGTTTGGGAAAGGAATATATAGGCACCTTCAACCGCGACCTCGATGGTGGCAAATATCAAGGCTACACGCCATTTATCGACTCGCTGCTCACACGCTCACTAACCTTCAAATACAGCTACGCTAACGGCCGCAAGAGTATCGATGCCATGCCCAGTGTGCTATCGGGAATACCCATGATGATTGAGCCATTCCTGCTCACACCAGCATCGATGAATGACCTTAGCGGCCTTGCTCACCAACTTGACGAAAAGGGCTACAGCACCGCCTTCTTCCACGGCGCCAATAACGGGTCGATGGGTTTCCAAGCGTTTGCCCGCGCCACAGGCTATCAGCAGTATCTAGGTCGCGACGAGTACAACCAAGACCCACACTTCGGCGGCGACAAAGACTATGACGGCATGTGGGCGATATGGGACGAGCCGTTCCTCCATTTTATGCTCACTAAACTCAATGGTTACAAGGAACCTTTCCTGGCTACTGTCTTCACCGCCTCGTCGCACCACCCGTTCAAAGTGCCCGAGCAGCTCGAGAAGCAGTACCCCGACGAAGGGGGGCAACCTATCCACAAGTGCGTACGATACACCGATATGGCACTGCGCCACTTCTTTGAGAATGCCGCCAAGCAGCCGTGGTACGACAACACGCTGTTTGTCATCGTAGCCGACCATACAAACCAAACCACACACGACATATACCAGACCGATTTGGGGCTTTACTCCATCCCCATTATCTTCTTTACCCCCGACGGCAGTCTTGCCCCCGCCATGCGCGACGACGTGGTGATGCAGCAGGCAAGCATCATGCCCACCATTATGGGAATGCTAGGATATGACAAGCCTTATCTCGCCTTTGGATGCGACATCGTCAACACTCCTGCCGATCAGACTTGGGCCTTCAACTACAGTAACGGCATATACCAATATATAAAAGGTGACCTGATGATGCAGTTCGACGGCGAAAAAACGAAAGCCATTTACCGCTTCAAGACCGACCCCATACTCCGCAACAACCTCGCAGGAAAAGTGCCCGAACAACAAACAATGGAACGTGACCTCAAAGCCCTCATCCAGCAATACATGGACCGCATGAACGGCAACCGCCTCACCGCAGGGTCATGAGCACAAATTCTAGCATTACAATAACGTGAGTTCGACGAAAATAATTTGCTGTGTATCAGCTGCTCCCCTAAGATAGGGGAGCTGGCACGAAGTGACTGAGGGGTATGAAAATTGCGAAAATGCAATCCCTTGAGTCTATCATACTCCCCCTTACCCCCTCTA
>JAFZUL010000126.1 GCA_017618355.1 Muribaculaceae bacterium | reverse complement strand
GCCTATATGAGTTACAGCACTCAGCCACTCCTAGACTTCAGACCATTCAAAGTGGGTTCAAAAATTGGTTCACCACTATCTCCTATAAGTGAAAACGACTTCGTCTATATTTATGAGAAAGACGGTGTTCAACACGAGTTCAGTCTCGACAGCATACCCGATGAGGAGGATGGTTGGGAATTTGTTGACCGCAAGAAGATAACTCCTGACCTGTCACCAGCCCAAAAGGCAGAGTTGGCATCGTTTAGCATATATGACGAAGGCACCGACGTTACCGAAGAGGTGATTGACACAACCAGCAATCAGATGCTCGTGCTAATGCCCGATTTCCAGCGAGTGAACAAGGCTTATGCTTTTGTCCTTAATGATCTCGCAAAAGCATGTGGCGAGAGAGATGCACAGCTTTGCGTAATAACATCGGCGCTTCACAACGAAATTGAACAATGGATAGACCTCACCTCTCCCGAATATCCCATTTACGGTGGTGATGACAGCGAGATAAAGATGCTCGCGAGAGGTAATCCGGCAGTTGTATATGTAGAAAATGGCAAAATCGTATGGAAACGCACGCTCAGTTCTTTAAAGGCCGACAAACTCCTGAAAGAAAACGTGCCACTAGCGCATCTTAGTGATGACTTCTCTCCAAAGAAAACGCTTTGGGCGCTTCTGACTCCATATTTCTTGCTGATGATTGCCTTACTCTTCCTTAACCGCATTTATCCGGTCGTCACATTCATAATTAGGAAGATTAAGGGACAGAAAGAGATACCAGAAGACAAAGAAAGTGAAGAAAACAACGAATAAAGAAAATATTTATAATAATCATCTAACTTTTTGAAAATGAGAAAAAACATTGTAGCGGGCAACTGGAAAATGAACACCACAGTTCCCGAAGGTGTAGAACTTGCAAAAGCAGTTAACGAGGCTGTAGCTCAGGCTAATGACCTCAAGTGTGACGTAGTGATTGGCGTGCCTTTCACTCATCTTACAGCAGTAGCTCAAGTTATTGACATCAACAAGGTGGGACTGGCTGCCGAGAATTGCGCCGACCACAACAGTGGCGCTTACACTGGCGAAGTGTCTGCTCCTATGGTAGCCTCTACTGGAGCAAACTATGTTATCCTTGGTCATAGCGAGCGTCGTGGTTATTACAACGAGAGCAACGAGATGCTTAAGACAAAAGTTGACCTCGCTCTTGAGGCTGGTCTGAAAGTGATTTTCTGCTGCGGCGAGAGCCTTGAAGAGAGAGAAGCAGGCAAGGTTGAAGACGTTATCAAAGCCGAAATCAGCGAGTCTCTGTTCCACCTCACTCCCGAGCAGTGGGCAAATATCGTAATTGCCTATGAGCCTATTTGGGCTATCGGAACAGGCAAAACTGCAACTAGCGATCAAGCCGAGGAGGTACACGCATTCATTCGCGGTCTCGTTGCCGAGAAATTCGGACAAGAGATTGCCGACGACACCACAATTCTCTATGGAGGTAGCTGCAAACCAAGCAATGCTCCTGAGCTTTTCGCTAAGCCCGACATTGATGGTGGCCTTATTGGTGGCGCTTCACTTAAAGCCGCCGACTTCATGGGCATTGTAACTGCATTCTAAAGTTTAAAAGATCTAGCATTTCAAGGGGTGTTCTAAATACTTTTTTCATTTATGAGAACACCCCTTAGTTATAACTAAATCATGATTTATCCGAGCAACTTTGAGTCAAAAATTGGCTTTACAACTATTCGTAAAGAGATTACTGCCAGATGCATAAGCACTTTGGGGCAAGATTGCTGTGAGAAGATGCGATTCTCAACCAACTTGCAAGAAGTGACGCTGTGGCTCAATCAGACCAACGAGTTCCTCGGAATTTTGCAGTCGAAGCGAGAGTTTCCGCTCAACTTCTTCTTCGATATGCGCACAGCCCTCAAAGCAATCGCTGTGCCAGGGAGTCACCTAAGTGCCGAAAATCTTTTCAACTTGCAGCGCTCACTTACCACAGTAGGTGAAATTGGTAGATTCTTTGAGCGTGCCAGCAATGAAGGTTCGCACCTCTACCCCAATCTGGCTCGCCTTGCAAAGACCATGCAAGCGTTTCCCGACATTGTTGCAGAGACTAATCGAATTCTCGACAAGAACGGAAATATCAAGGACAACGCCTCGCCTTTGCTGCAGGAACTGCGCCGTGCCATAGCTAGCGCCACAGCAAGCATCAACGGACTACTACGCAAAGTGATCAATGCTGGCCGTGAAGCTGGTTATCTTGATAAAGACACTACTCCCAGCGTGCGCGATGGCCGTCTTGTAATCCCTGTCTCACCAATGCACAAGCGCAAACTGCGAGGCATTGTTCACGACGAAAGCGCTACTGGCCGCACTATCTTCATTGAGCCTGAAGAGGTGGTGGAAACCAACAACCGCATCCGAGAAGCTGAAGGAGAGGTGAAGCGAGAGATTATCCGCATTCTCACTGAAGTCACCGACATGATCAGGCCACATGCCGAGGAACTGATTTCCACCTATCGTGTGCTCGGACTTATCGACTTCATTCGTGCCAAAGCTGTCTTTGCTCAAGATGTTGATGGACAACTACCACATATAGAAAAGAATCCTCATATCGAACTGTACCATGCCATTCATCCCGCGTTGCTGCTGTCTTTGCGCGAACAAGGCAAGGAAGTGGTGCCACTAAACATCGAGCTAAACCATGAACAACGCATTCTGCTCATCTCTGGCCCTAACGCTGGAGGCAAATCGGTGTGCCTAAAGACAGTAGGCGTAGTTCAATACATGATGCAATGCGGTGTGTTGCCCACGGTATATTACAACTCTCACATGGGAATGTTTAACAGCATATTCATCGATATCGGTGACCAGCAAAGCATTGAGGATGACTTAAGCACATACAGCAGCCACCTTCAGAATATGAAGACATTCCTTGTGCGTGGCGATAAACGCTCATTAGTGCTTATCGATGAGTTTGGCAGCGGCACTGAGCCACAGATTGGCGGTGCAATAGCGCAAGCTATCCTCGACCAACTCAACAAGTCGCGAATAATGGGAGTGATAACCACTCACTACCAAAATCTCAAGCATTTTGCCGACGAAGCACCTGGCATCGTCAACGGCGCCATGCTCTACGACCGACAGCAGATGAAGCCTCTTTTCCAGCTCTCAATTGGCTATCCAGGCAGCTCTTTCGCCATAGAGATTGCTCGCAAGACAGGCATTCCACGTGAAGTAATAGACAAGGCGAGTGAAATAGTGGGAAGCGACCACATCAATATGGACAAATATCTGCTCGACATAGTGCGTGACCGCAAATATTGGGAAAACAAGCGTTATGACATCCACCAGAAGGAGAAGAAGCTAAACGCCATTGCCGAGCAATATAATGAACGACTCGAAAAACTGAACAACGAGTACAAAGCCATTCTTAAAGAGGCAAGAAATCAGGCGATTGACATTATCTCTAAGAGCAACTCTCAGGTGGAACAAACCATCAGAGGAATCAAGGAGGCTGAAGCCGAGAAAGAGAAGACAAGGCTCGTTCGCCAGCAACTCGAAGAATTCAAGCAGCGGTTAGCACGAGAGGATGAGGTTGAAGACTTAAAGGAAATCAAACCTCTACAGCCTGTGAGCAAGCCTCCTCAAAAAGAAAAGACCAAGAAAAAACACATCATTAAGAAAGACGACAAAGACCGACCGCTGTTGCCTGGCGACAATGTGCTGCTCAAAGGAGGTGCTTCTACAGTTGGCACTATCATAAGCATTGATGAGAAATATGCCGTAGTAGCGTTTGGAAGTCTAAAAACAAGAGTGGAAACAGCACGACTTGAAAGAACTATGCGCAAAACCGAGGCGCGCGAGAAACCGTCAATTACAAAATCAACTGCCGACGACATCAGAGCTCGCCAACTTCACTTCAAGAGCGAAATCGACGTGCGAGGCATGAGAGCAGATGAGGCTATACAGGCAGTGACTTACTTCCTTGACGATGCCATACAGTTCTCCTACAAAACCTTGCGCATTCTCCACGGCACTGGCACTGGTGCACTGAAAGTTGCAATACGCCAATACCTCAACACAGTCCCCGACGTGCGAAACTACCACGACGAACACGTGCAACTCGGCGGAGCAGGAATCACAGTAGTCAATCTCGAGTGACATAACATATCATTTACTATATAAAGCAAAAATGCTAAAGGAGGTTTGACCTTTAGCATTTTGAGCGTTATGTCACGTTTCCCAACGATCAACGCCCCATTGATGAAAAAAATAGTGATTACTTTTATTGATTTGCCTTATGTGTTATTATTACAGCACAAAAATATAACAAATAAAACGATTTTGCAAGCTAGTTTCAATAAATCCGCCATTTATAAGCATTAATCAGTAGAAATCTTCAACAAGATATTTGTTGAAGTAAGAAGTATAAAGGGAGCATAAAAGACAAAAGCCTCCAACCAATTACTATGGACTAAAATCAGTACCACTGCACGCCGTTGCTGTAGCTGGAATGCTTGTCGTACTTGAAGTCACTGAGAATACTTGATTTCACTGCAATATGGAAATTGTAAGACTTATATGGCCCTACAGGTACGAAGCTCGCACTCATCACGAAACAGTGCATCTCTCGGCTAACCGAGCAGTTCATATAGGCAATCTTGTGAGTGTCGAAGTTGTAACTGCCCGAGAATGTGATGTTCCAGTTCTTAGTAGGGCGAATGTTGCCGTTGAAACTAAGGTTATGTGTAAACTTACCCTTATATTCCAACTTCTTATAGTCGAACGCGCCATATCCGTAGTTCAGCGAATAGTTGACGGTCAAACTCCAAGGGCATTCCCATTTCATGTAACCATCAGGGCGCAAAACCACATCGCTGCCTTCGGCTTGGGCTTCAGCGCTTTCTTCGTCACTAGATGCATTACCTCTGCCTGGAGGATTTTTGGCGTTATCATTTGACTTGCCTTTGCGCCCAAAGAGCTTCTTGAATGTGTCATTATTGAAGGTGTAAGAAAACGAAGTGCCAGTGCTCGACAGTCGCCCCCAGCCTCCTCCGTGGAAGAGACGAAGTTTGTTGATGCGCACGGGATTACCATATTCGTTCAGTCCATACTTATACACATCCCAAGTAGCACTGAGGTTGAGATTGAAACTCTTAGTGAGTCGCAGTAATATTGAAGTCTGAAGGTTGCTCCATCGCAACGAGTCGGCCGCAAAATTATATGACTGCGACAATGTGAGGTTCTCAATGATTGATATTTTTTTATAACCAGTGCTGTCCTGGTCGCTTTTGACCTTCGCCTCAAGGTTATTGGCTATAGAATAAGACAGCACTCCACTCCTGCCACTACCTGGTTGACCATAAACCCCATGTTGGAAATATGGATATTGCACATTACGAACCGCCCCTTGAGCGTCAGTATAAGAATAGTTGCCATAGTATCCCCAGAACTTAGAGCCGAAGTCGGGAGCTGCCGAGAACGACACAGTGGGTGTAATCACATGGCGCACCATCTGCAATTTATCACCCATGAATTTCAACGGCTTATAGAAACCATATAGTTTGGTGCTTACCGAAACCGATGCCGAGAAATCAAAAAGGTTGTAGAAGCTATAGGTCGTGTCACGCACCACAGCACTAGCATTAGGATCCCACGACTGCTTGATTTTACTCATATACATGCGGTCGTTAAGAGTGATTGATGGAGTGACATTAATATATTTAAACATATTGAATGTAGCCGAAATAGGCACCATGTGAGAAATGCCATTTCGCCAGTCTTTGACTAAACTTTTGTGAAAGAACTCATTTTCTTTAGCAGTAAGTGAGTTCTGGAAACGACCAGAATAGGAAATCTTTATCTTTTCATACCAAAGCTCCGCACCTACAGCCTTCTTACGCTTGAAAGGTGTGATTTGGGCCATAGTGACAGTGAAATTGGGGAATGAGACAGTGAGTGTTGAGTCGGAAGAACGTTGCGACACACTCGCTGTAGCCGAAATGCTCCATTTAGAATTGGGGAAATTGTAAGACCAGTTGATAGTAGAACTCTTTGTGTTCTCGGTGAACGAGTTACTATAATAGTCTGTCAAGTTATTTCGTGAATAGCCGCTAGTCGCAAAATTCACACTTGCCGACAACTGCATATTGGGGTTTGCCTTTGGATTTTGGGTGTGACTCCACTGAAGCGAGAAGTTGTGCGCTTTATAATAGTCGGGGTCGCCTTTGTCGCCGGTGATAGTAGTGAGATAGCTCGCGCTGAAGTGTCCTGAGAATTTGTAACGTTTGTTGTAATTTGACTGCGCCGTCACGCCCCAAGAGCCGCGAGTGTAAATCTCGCCAGTAAGAGCTAAGTCAAGATACTGCCCTAGCGCAAAGTAGTAGCCTCCATTTCGCAAGTAGAAACCTCGATTATAGTCCTCACCGAACGTAGGCACAAGAATACCACTAGAATACTTGTTGGTGAACGGGAAGAACGCAAACGGCACCGCCAGCGGCAGTGGCAGATCCTCAAGCACCATATAGGCAGGGCCAGTAATCACGTTCTTTTTAGGACGCATCTTGGCCTTGGTAATCTGGAAATAGAAGTGCGGATGCTCATGGTTGTCGCAAGTGGTGTAGCGTCCGTCCTTGATATGATACTCATCGTCTTCGTGCTTCTTCGTCACTCCGCCAGTAAGATAACCCTCGCCCTGCTCGGTAATAATATCTGTAATGAGGCCTTTCTTAGTTTTGAAGTTGAAGGCCATAATCTTCGACTTATACTCGCCACTGGGATCGGTAAATACTGGTGTGCCTTGTAGCTCGCCTATTGAGTCGGGGACACCAATTGCCTGAACAACATTGCTGTCCATATTCATTGTTATCGATGAGGCTTTGAGCTTGATGTCGTCGTAGTCAATTTCACTACTGCCATAAAAACGCAAATCGTTGCGGCCAAGAAGTATAACAGAGTCTTTAGAGGAGAACTTCACCGCATGGTCCAAGTCGATTGCCCTTGTCTTTTTGAAACGAGCAGTATCACGCGGTGCAACAAGAAGACTATCACCTCGAGCCTGCCTCAGGCTGTCAGCACGAGCAATAGCAACACTGTCACCTGCGGGAACGCGAGGTCTCAACCTCACTGCGCCCGATTGCTGCTGTGCCCACACATGAGTAGTAGCAACCGAGATGACTGCCATTATAAACCATAACAATATTTTAAGACTCCTATTGGTCATTATTAGTCGAAATAACCTGCAAAATTAATCATTTCTCCCAATATAACCGCAACATTGACAATTATTAAACTTTTTAAAGACCGAATAATATGCTTTTCACGCTGATTTAGGCTTCATAATTTGGAGTAATCTGGTTCGCCAAATAGTGCGCGCATTTCATCAAAACGGGCAATGGTCTCTTCTCCAAATTTCAGCAGTTTGCCGCGAGCAACCTCCACCGAACGAGGCGCGTCTGGATGTGATTTGCTGAAGAATTTGTCGGCATAGCACACTATCTTCTCTTCAATACTTAGCGGCAACAAGTCGCGATGTGGCAATGGCAAGTCTCGAGCCTCAATATCTCTCAACGACAAGCCAGTGCCTGTATGGCGCTCACACACCATGGCATGTCTGAAAAGGCCAATCTCATCAAGCATGGCACGACCTAACACACCATGGCGGATGTAAGGTTCATTGCCGTGGCAGTAAATACCTGGAGCATCGGTGTGGATAATGCCAATGTCGTGAAGCATCGCCGCCTCCTCAACAAAGTCGATGTCAACCGGCACATGGTTGTCTATCAATCGTTGTGAAAACTGCTTCGACAATTCCGCAACCTGAGTGCTGTGCTTTATAAGCAAATCACACAAGTCACTGCCTGGTTCATAAAAACGGTAAATTATTGAGTGTGTGTCAATCATATCATTAAAAAATGGTGTGTCACACCTCACCTATTTAAGGGATGCGACACACCTGATATTGTCTGAATCTTTTGTTTTTAGTCAAGAATTGTATTCCAGCCGTGAGTGTCTTCGATGTCACCCTTTTGGATGCCCTGAAGACGTTTGTAAAGCTCGGTAACAACGGGACCAGGATTGCCATCCTTAGAGATGACGTAGGTCTTGTCGTTGTCGAAGTCATAAATCTCGCTTAGTGGCGAGCATACTGCTGCAGTGCCGCACTCTGCCGCCTCGTCAATCTCAGCAAGCTCCTCGATGGGGATAGGACGGCACTCTACCTCAAGACCCATGTCCTTAGCAATCTGCTGCAGACTCATATTAGTGATTGAAGGCAGGATGGAACCGCTCTTTGGAGTAATGTATTTGTTGCCCTTGATAGCGAAGAAGTTGGCAGGACCGCACTCGTCGAGATATTTCTTCTCTTTTGGATCAAGGAAGAGCACTGCCGAGAAGCCATTCTCCTGTGCACGAGCCGTAGCGCCCATACCGCAAGCATAGTTGCCACCCACTTTCCAACGGCCTGTACCGCAAGGTGCTGCACGGTCATATTCACGATAGACAGCCACCTTGGTAGGCTTAAAGCCTTCGGGGAAGTAAGGACCAACAGGTGTCACAAAGATGATAAGCATGTACTCATCGGCGGGCTTAACACCAACTCTAGCCTCTGTACCAATCTCTACGGGACGGATGTAAAGCGAGCTGCCACTCTCGTAGGGAGGAATGAATCTCTCATTGAGCTTAACAACCTTCTTGACCATCTCTAAGAAGAGCTCTTCGGGCACTGGAGCCATCTTGATGCCTTTGGCACTGTTGATAAGGCGCTGCGCATTTGCTTCGGGACGGAAGATGCGGATCTTGCCATCTTTTCCGCGGAATGCCTTTAGTCCCTCAAAGATCTCTTGACCATAGTGCAAGCAGGTTGCTGCGATGTGAATATTAACAAATTCTGAATCGCTAACCTCAATCTCGCCCCATTTGCCGTCTTTGTAGGTACAACGCACATTATAGTCGGCCTTCAGATATCCAAAAGGCAGGCTACTCCAATTAATGTTCTCTAAGTTTGTCATAATTTAGTAATTGTGTATTAAAAAGTTATATCATTGATAGGAAACATGACACAAAACTTCATGTGTTAATAAGACTTCTAAATTGCTACTTTTTGGGTTATGTTTCCTACCTTAACCAAATAAATGCCGCGGTTTAGTCTTAATTCCGATACACCTGGTGGAAGGGTCGCTTGCGACACCAGTTGTCCAAGAATCGTGAATACCTTCACTTGAATAGTATATTGAGTCTTAATTATAATAGCTCCGCTCCGCTGGTAAATCTCAATACCGTCGCTCGTGCGGGAGTCTGTAATACAGCGACCTTGTATCTCTCCAGAGACCTCGCGCCACTGAACTTTGCCGCTAGCCATCGACGATATTGCCAACGAAAAGAGAAGAGTCAATATTACTATAAGCTTCCTCATCGGCCTTCAATCTATGTGCAAAAATACAATTTTCTTTGAAAACAAAAAAAAGTATTATGGTATTTTTTCATATTATTGCTTAAAAATTGTCAATAATGCGGTTTTAAAGCCATACACGACTCAAAAAGCGCCAAAAATAACCCTTATTTCTAAGCAACAAATTACAAATTGAAAGCAGAATTATTGAAAGTATAGTTAAATAAATGGGTTGTAAATCTTCTCGTCGCCAACAGTCGTAGTGTTACCATGTCCAGAGGCTATCACCGTGTCGTCGGGCAAAGTCAATATTTTTGTCTTTATTACATCTATCAACTGCGTAAATGAGCCGCCAAGCAAATCGGTTCGGCCTATACTGCTCTGGAAAATGACATCGCCAGTAAGTATTACTGAGCTGTCGGCTATATAAAACGACAGTGAGCCAGGAGAGTGGCCAGGTGTCTCTAATACCTTAATGTCCTCTCCAGCAAGGGTTATCACATCTCCTTCAGAAAGTATCTTGTCAATCACAAAAGAGCTCGCATCAATTTTCAATCCAAAACGCTGTGCCTGGATGGGCATGTTCTCGGCAATTACAGCCTCTTTGGCTCCAGCCTCAATTTCAACACCATAGCGCTCCGAAAGCCACTGTGCGCCACAAGCATGATCGATGTGACAATGAGTTAGCAACAAGTGTTTCAATGTTAGTTTATTGTCATTAATGAAAGAGGTTATCATCTCTTTTTCGCGATCTTGCATCATGCCAGGATCGACAACTATGCACTCGCCCCCCGGCTCGCTCCACAAGATGTAGCAGTTCTCACCAAAGGGGTTCATTGTAAATCGGGAAATCTTCATATACAGAATTGGTTATATAGGATAATATACGATTTTCTTGGTTTTGAAGAAGTCTTCTTTAAAGTAGCTGCTAATTTCGTCAACTAGCACATTTTTCTTATATCGAGACAATTCATTCTCAAGATCGCCACCCTTCAAGCACAGCAAGCCATTGGGGATGGCATTTTTGTTATCGGCACTGATGAAACGGCGCACCAACTTAAGCATATCGCCAAGCGGCATTACAGCACGACTAACCACGAAGTCAAACTTGCCCTTCACCTCCAGCACGTCGCCATGCTGAAAGGTGACATTGGTCAATCCTGCCTGCTCTGCAATATCTTGAGCCACGCGAAGTTTCTTGGCCACACGGTCAACCAAGTGAAATTTCACCTCAGGATAGTAAATGGCAAGAGGAAGACCGGGAAGCCCTCCTCCAGTACCTAAGTCCATAACAGTGGTTAAAGGCATGAATTTCACAAACTTGACAAGTGCCAATGAATGCAGCAAGTGATTCACCTCCAAGTTGGAAATATCTTTACGGGATATCACATTTATCTTCTCGTTCCACTCGGGATATAGGCGCATCAGCACCTCAAACTGATGCAACTGATTTTCACTTAACTCAGGAAAGTAACTTTTTATAATATCCATTGAATTAATTAAATACGATTTAGTGCAGAGTCCTCACATTTGAAACGCATAAGTTCCTCAAATGGCAACAACAAAGAGGTCTCCCCCACCGCTGGAACGGCAAGGACACCAGGCTCATAACACCAAGTGATGCCATTCTCGCTGAAATAGAAATTATCGGTGATAACCAGGTTCGACAAGTTGTAATAGCCACACATATATAACTCATCTTCATCTTTCACATTTTGGGACTCAATGAGTTTTGACTTTAGCATTTGATTGATTTGGCCCTCAGTATTACTGAAAAACAGGTCATTATGCGTGATCTTTTTCATAGTCAATAGGTCTAGATTCACATAACGATGTGTAACCGAGGTTTCTTTGTCGTTTTTCTTCACAATCTTCTCGCAACAGAATGAGAGCACGTCATTATTGTTATAAACATTTGTTATCTTTACGGTAATCTCAAAATTATCAACATCAATATTGTCGTAATCTTCTTCAGCTTCTGCATTATCTTGATTAACTTGAAGAGGAGAATTTTGAGTAATCAACGACTTCGCGTAATAGTTTAAGGCCGACTTTATATCTCTCACAGTATCAGGGCAATGAAGAACAGATTTGCAAAACAGCTTTTGCAATTGTTCAGTATTACCCTTATCCATGTACTCTTCTGGATAAGAAATCTCGACTCTTGTCTTGATTTTGCACAACTCTCCATTGCTTTTCTTAAAGGCATCTTCAACTACAATTGAGTCGTTAGATAGCGTCACTTCACTCTTTCCTTTGCATGAACTGATAGAAAGCGAGAGAAGTAATAGCAACAATATTATAGAGTATAACGGTTTTTTGTGGTCCATAGTTAACGATATTCTCTTTGTTTTCAGACCGCTAAAGTATAAAAAAAATTGTTAATAACGAAATATTAACCCCAATATTCATCATTTTTGTCAAAAAATGCACTACTTTTGCCAGTAAAATGAGTATTAACGCACTAAAAACACCTATAAAATGATGAAAACTCTGTTTAAATATTTAGCTGTTATTGCCATCGTGGCAATGGCTGGAATTAATGCAAATGCACAATCAAATGCTGTAGATAAAGTGGCCCAACTCGACGATGTATATTGCTTCAATATGCCCGAGTTCATGATTAAAGGTATTGAGAAACTTGGTGGCAACTACATCCTCAAAGCAACTCCAATTCCTACTGGCGTGCTCAAAAAGGTGAAGAACATTCAATTTATCTCAACAAGCAAGAAGAAAGCAGTAAAAAAGGCGCAGAAACTCCTCAAAGACCTCGACGACACTAATAAATATCAAGTGATATTTCGTTCTAGTTCCAATAAAACAGAAAAAAGTCGCCATCTACGCTTACCCTGCTCGTAGCGACAGATTCAATGAAGTAGTGCTACTCATCAACGAGCACGACCGTCAACTCACGCTCTTCCAACTCCTCGGTGAGTTCAGCATGGAAGACGTAAACGACATTGAGGAAGAGCTAAATGATGACAAAGCCATAAACGACGACGAGGATTTAATCATCATCGACGCAAGCAAGAGATAGATGATTAAAAATAGCTGAATTGACAAGGTCACCATCCTGTTTCGGATAGTGACCTTGTTTTTTCATCACAAATAAAATGACTGAGAAATCAAATCGAATGCTTTGACTCGTCATTTGAAAACCACAATTCTCCATAAGTATTGAGTGATGGAAGTATTATTGGTGTCTCTTCTTTGGGCTCTGGAGGCGTGGACCTGATCATAAAAACAAAACCCTCGTTATTATACAGTTTTTCTCCGCTTGGCCTTGTTTTGTCATTTACTTCAATCAAAGAAGGGCACTTGAACTCTGAACCAGTATTAACCCATTCACCATCCTTGTTTAAGAAGGACGGCAGAATGACATATCTTCCAGATTCTTGAGGAGCGAACGCTATATTCTTCATAGCATTAAACTCACCATTCATTTTGTCCTTTAGTTCTTCCACGAGAGTGAAATCAGATAGTTTATAGACACCCAATCTATTAACATTGTAGTAGTCGTTTAATCTATATAGTCTCAACATAACATCGTCAACATGAGACCCTTCCAACTCTACAAGCAAGGAATCATTACTATAGTATTCATTGTTGGAATAAACACTAAAAGTCTCCCTTTTTATGCCATTAACCCGGTTGGCGACAGCAGGAGCATATCTGCTGTTGGGGAAGCGTGACAAGTATTCCTCACCTAGATAAAAACTTCCCAAACCCACCATCAATTTCTCAAGAAATGCACCACAATTTTCATTATCTGCATATTTTTCATAATAACCCATACAAATGCCCCATTCTTCTACAACATATGGCCTATCCAGCAATTTAGCATAAAAATCGGCAGACAACCTATTTGCCGTGCGCAATACCACCTGCATGTGAAATGCACTTCCTTGCTCGCACCGGTCAAGAAGGTGTTTTAGCAATTCCTCATCATGACCAACAAGACTGTATCCTTCAAGGGCAAGAAAATGATAAAGAGATGGACAAATATCGCTCCCCACATTTATAATCTTTGCATAGTTGGTTAACGGCTTCGAAAGCAATTCTTCTTCATTGATTAAAGACAAACTCACATACTCTCTTATAAGATTATTAACTTCTGTCAAACTAAATGTTTTAATGCTTGAATTTCTTACACCAGTTTGTAAGGGGGTTGGACGAGGAGCAATAATAGTATTATTAATAGATTTCCGATATTCATATAATATTTTCGCACTCAAATAATACAAAAGGGCTTTGATGTCAGGACGAGTTTCACTGACAGCATAAACCACAACGTGATTAATCAGACTATCTATATTCACGTCTAGTTTTTTGCTCTCTACT
>JAFZUL010000125.1 GCA_017618355.1 Muribaculaceae bacterium | reverse complement strand
CCGCAATCGCTTTTCTCAGCTGTTTAACCTCAGGGTCGGAATAAAGGCGAAGCCTGTCAATAAGTTCTCCGCTTACCGCTTCTTTGACCTTGGGCGATGGCGGAAAAGGCGACTCGTTTGTATTGAGCTTGATTACTTTATAATTCAACTGTTCTCCCGGAGTATAAGGCACAAGCGACTGATAATCCGGTGCTAAAAACTTACTCATTGTTTTCTTCCTCAAAGCGAATTGTAACACTTCTTGCGTGGCCGTGAAGGCCTTCCGCCTCGGCAAATATTTCAATGCTGTCTTTTACATATTCAAGCGCTTTGGCATCAACATTGTGATCAAACTCAACAACCGCAAGATACTTAGTGGTATAGCCGAGGTGATTGGCGCTCCTGAGAAGATTGTAGATATTACGGTAGCAATTGACAAAATAGATAAAATTGGGCTTGACAATGTCAATGCTGAGTTACTTGAGAAAGGTCTGTCGCAAGACGCTATCGACACATTGCGGCCATTGCTTATCCTGAGTGGTACCAACGAGGAGAAGATAAGTACACTTAAATCTTTGCTGGCCAATTCCGAGACAGGAATGAAAGGCATTGAGGAAATGATGTTTGTGCTCAACAGTGCTGATGCTTTAAACCTTGAGTCGCAAGTAGAGCTTGATGTTTCTCTGGCACGTGGGTTAAATTACTATACTGGCACTATCCTTGAGGTTAAGGCCCTCGATGTGGAGATGGGAAGTATCACAGGCGGCGGACGTTATGATAATCTTACTGGCGTCTTTGGCATGGACGGACTGTCGGGCGTGGGCATAAGCTTTGGTGCTGACCGCATCTTTGACGTCCTCAACACCCTCGACCTTTATCCTGCCGACACAATCGCCACAACTAAGGTGATTTTCATCAACTTCGGTGAGAGAGAAGCCGCAGTATGCCTGAAACACATGGCTGCACTTCGCGCCGCTGGAATATCCTGTGAACTCTTCCCCGAGTCGGCAAAGATGAAGAAGCAGATGGCATACGCCAACGCTAAAGGTGTCCCCTTTGTGGCTATGGTAGGAGAGAACGAGATGGCGTCAGGCACTATCGCTATAAAGAATATGGCGACTGGTGAACAGAATAACTGTACCGTAGAAGAGGCAATAGAGTTATTGAAATAAGAATCTTTCCAGTTCAATCGCTCGATTGCTCGAAAGCTAAATGATATGGAAAACATTTTTGACAAACTGCTCCACTTGCCACTGTTCCAGGGTGTCAGTCAGGAGCGATTACAAGAGACTGTAGAGAAAGTGCCGTTCCACTTCCTCAAGTTCAGGAAAGGAGAGAGAATCTTGTCATGTGGAGACGAGTGCACCCACGTGAGGTTTATTGTCTCAGGACGTGCCATGATAGAATTTGAGAGCAAGGTGCTGAAGTTCAAGATTTCACATGAACTTGAAGCCCCCGAAGTGATAGCGCCTGATTATCTCTTTGGACTTGACACCTGCTATCCTTTCAGTGTCAAGGCAATTGATAATTGCGGCATCCTGCAATTGGCAAAGCAAGATTATGTGGCGATGCTGAGAACTGATGATGTTTTCCTTTTCAATATTCTGAACTACCTGTCAAGAAATTCTCAAGTGAGGAAATCACAATTGCTAAACTTGGGCAACGCCTCGGTTCAGGAGCGGTTGGTAATGCTAGTGAGCGCATTCACCTCACAACGCTCGCAAAACATCACGATGACTTTCCGTCAGCGAGACTTGTGCCGCCTGCTTGGAGCACGTAGGCCCGCACTCGTGAGTGCGATCAGTTTCCTGAAAGACAATGGTCTAATCGATATGCCCGATAGCGCTACAATTAAAATCGCTAGTCGCCACGATTTCCTCAAACAACTCAAAACGACTGTATGATAGTGAGTATGCATCTTGCATCATGTCTTCTTGACCATTAAATAATTATGAAATACACTTACTACACCTCAGGCACCTGCTCACGTCAAATTGATTTCGAGATTGAAGATAATATTATTAAACAAGTTCTTTTCACCGGTGGTTGTCACGGCAACTTGCAGGGCATCTCAAGACTTGTGCAAGGAATGCCATGCGAAGAGGCGATCGCTAAACTCGAAGGCATAAGATGTGGCTATAAACCCACTTCGTGCCCTGACCAACTCGCTAAAGCTCTGAAAGAAGTTATACGTGAGTCACGATAATCCTATTTAAAAACCTGTTTCTCAAATATTTATATGGTGTGTTGTTCTTTCTGCCATTACGATTGAATAACGATACCATATTATTGTTGTAGATTGTTATAAAGTCTGCCATGAAAATCCATCTCACCATTGTAACGCAATTAATTAATTTTATGAAAAATAGATGCAATAAATTATGGTAATTTGAGCAAAATATTGTATCTTTGTAGGTTAATTTTAATGTTTCGGCGTGACTGTGATGATTGAGGCAACATTTCGCTGGATTTGCAGCTCGCCACAGGTAAAATTTTAATTTTTGTGAGATGAACAACGATCGAATTATAGAGATCAATATCGAAAACGAAATGAAGACCAGCTACATCGACTACTCGATGTCGGTAATCGTTTCAAGAGCATTGCCCGATGTGCGCGACGGCTTTAAACCAGTGCATCGGCGTGTGCTTTTCGGTATGGAACGACTGGGGAATACATCTAATGCCCCCTACAAGAAATCGGCACGTATTGTGGGTGACGTGCTTGGTAAATACCACCCACACGGCGACTCTTCGGTATATCTGGCAATGGTGCGCCTTGCTCAAGACTGGGCAATGCGCTATCCGCTAGTTGATGGGCAAGGAAACTTTGGCTCAATCGACGGTGATAGTCCTGCTGCCATGCGTTACACCGAGGCGCGCTTAGGCAAGATGGGCGAGGAGATGATGCGCGACATGGACAAGGATACCGTGAATTTCGTGCCAAACTTCGATAACACGATGGACGAGCCCGAAGTGCTGCCAACACGATTCCCTAATCTGCTGGTTAATGGTGGCTCGGGAATTGCAGTTGGTATGGCTACTAATATGGCTCCGCACAACCTCACTGAGGCAATCAACGCCTGCCTTGCAATGCTCGAAGACCCAGATATCGACACTGAGGGCCTGATGAAGTACATCATCGCCCCAGACTTTCCCACTGGTGGCATAATTCATGGTTATCAGGGCGTTAGGGATGCTTTTGAAACTGGTAAAGGCCGCATTGTAATCCGTTCTAAAGCCGAGATTGAGAGTGAGAATGGCCGTGACCGCATCATCGTGAGCGAGATTCCTTACAATGTAAACAAGAGCGAACTAATCGAGAATATCGCTTCGCTTGTTGAGGATAAGCGAATCGACGGCATCTCAAACATCAACGATGAAAGTGACCGCCATGGCATGCGCATCGTAATTGATGTGAAGAAAGATTTCAATGCCAATGTGCTGCTCAATAAGCTTTACAAGATGACCGAGCTTCAATCGTCGTTCAGCGTCAACAATGTGTGCCTCGTGAATGGTCGTCCACAGACTGTGACTCTGAAAGACATGCTTCACTACTTCCTGGAGCATCGTCATGATGTGGTAATTCGTCGCACTGAGTTTGAACTCAAGAAAGCAAAAGAGCGTGCTCACATCCTTGAAGGACTGATTATTGCCAGCGACAACATTGATGAAGTAATCCACATCATTCGCAGTAGCAAGAACACCGAAGAGGCTCGTCAACGTTTGGCCGAGAGGTTTAACCTTGATGACATACAGACTCGCGCCATTGTGGAAATGCGCCTGCGTCAGCTCACCAATCTTGAGCAAGACAAGCTGCATGCTGAGATGGAAGAATTGTTGAAAACCATCGAGCGCCTCGAGGAAATCCTGACAAATCCTGATGTGTGCCGCAAGGTTATTGAGGATGAGCTGATTGAGGTTCGTGAGAAATATGGTGACGAGCGTCGCACACAAATTGAATATTCTGCCGAGGAGATGAATGCAGAGGACTTCTATCCCGACGACCCAATGATTATCACCATCTCGCACTTTGGCTACATCAAACGCACTCCACTTACCGAATACCGCACTCAGAACCGTGGCGGAGTGGGAGCGAAGGGTAGTGCCACACGCGATGAGGACTTCATTGAGTACATCTATGAGGCAACTAATCATAATTACATGCTCTTCTTCACCGAGCAGGGGCGCTGCTACTGGCTGCGAGTGTTTGAGATTCCAGAGGGGGCTAAAAACTCTAAGGGCCGAGCCATCCAGAATCTTCTCAACTTAGGTCCCGAGAATCGCATTAACGCATTTATCCGTGCTACCAAGCTCAAAGATCCTGAATATAACCAAAATCACTATATAGTATTCGGAACTAAGAATGGTATCGTGAAGCGTACTCGCTTGTCGGAATTCTCTAGGCCACGCGTGAATGGCGTCAACGCACTCAATATTCGTGATGACGACCAACTCATTGGTGCCGTTCTTACTGAGGGCGACAGCGAGATTGTACTTGCCAACCGCAACGGCCGCGCTATCCGTTTCTCTGAAACTAATGTCCGTGCTATGGGACGCACCGCGACAGGTGTTAAGGGTATGACCCTTGACGGAGGAGATGATGCTGTAGTGGGCATGATTTGCATGCGATCCACCGCTCAAGATGATGTGCTTGTGCTTTCGGAACAGGGTATGGGCAAGCGCTCTAAACTTGAAGACTACCGAGTCACTAACCGTGGCGCAAAGGGTGTGAAGACCATCAACATCACTGAGAAAACAGGCAAACTTATTGCTATTCGCAATGTGAACGACAGCAACGACATTGTCATCATTAACAAGTCGGGTATCACAATTCGCCTTAAAGTTTCTGAATTGAGAGTTTTGGGGCGCGCAACTCAAGGCGTAAGACTAATCAACCTCGAGAAGAAGAACGACGAGATAGCTTCGGTTTGCAAGGTAGATACCGACCCTGAGAAGATAGAGGAATATATCCCCGAGGGTGAGGGTCTGCAGCAGGACATCGACTTTGAGCAAGACAAAGAAATTGCGCAGAATGAGACTGATGAATTAAACGAAAACAGCGATTCGCAGTCTTATGACCAAGAAGCAGAAGAAGGTACTCTTCCTTTTAATGAATAATTTTTTATAAAAGAGATAACTAAATACATTTCTAAACAATAAACATTTTTGAATTATGAAAAAGTTTTTCTTATTTATTGCATTCGCATCACTCTTGGTGATGGGTGCTCAAGCCCAAAGCGTTGAGGAACTCTTCAAAGCTGGTAAGGCAGAGTTTGACAGGTATGACAAACTCTTTGGAGAATACACTCTGGCTCATGGACAGAATCCCGATGCTCCAGATCCTACTATTGGAGAGCGTGCTACTGCCCTGATGAACGGTTTTGAACTGTTGCAAAAGGCTTTGCCACTGGATACCATCATTGAGACCAACAAAGATGGTTCTCCAAAGATTGACAAGAAGACTGGCAAGCCCAAATTTAAGGTAAAATACTCTAAAGACATTGTTACTCTGCTGTCGGGACACATCAATGACGTGCTTAATGTGGGTAATGCAGGTCTTATGGGCAACGATTTCGCAACTTCATTTAAGGCGTTTAAATTCTTCAGGACATTAGTGGGTTCTTCTCTAACCGAGGGTGTAGCTTTTGATCCACAGACTCTCGCTGATGTGGCTTTCTATGAGGGTTATTCGGCCTATCAACTTAAAGACTTTGATGGCGCATACAACGCTTTCAAGAGTGCTATCGACAAGGGATATACCGAAAATCAGGTAGTAGATTTCAGGAATTCTTGCTTGGCTAATATAATTCAAAATTATTGCGATAGCCAGAACTATGCCGACGCTATCTCTTACGTTGATAAGGCAATTGCCGGTGACCCATCTAGCGCACTCATGTATGATATGAAGGGTTATATCATTGAGCAGAAAGACGGACTCGATGCTGCTGAGCAGTATTATCAAAAGGCTGTTGATCTTGACCAGACATTCCCTAACGGATTCTTTGATTTAGCTCGTGTTCTCTATGCAAGAGCTGATAAAATCATCGATGAGAATCAATCGGCTACTAACGCTCAGTTGGCTCCAATGCTTCTGCCTATCTACGACAAGGCTTTGCCATTGTTCAAGAAGGCTAAAGAGCTTGACGCAGATGGCTCAAAGACTCCTCAAGCTGGACGTTTTGTTGAAGACTTGGAATATAAACTGGAGATTCTTAGACCAGGAAAGTAATATTCTTTTAAGCATTAATGACGACGCTGTGCATGGCATATCAAAAAACGCTATGCACAGCGTTTAACAATTAATAAAAATGAAGAAAACAGTTCTTGTATTTATACTTGTTTTTATGAGTGGCATTTCGTTGATGGCACAAAATCGTCTTGTCACTGAGGTGAAAAAGGAAATCAGTGGTATGGCTCTCTCCGTTGACAACTACAAGAACTCGTTGAAGAAAATCTATAAGGCCTTAGAGAACGATGAGACTAAGGACAAGGCCGAGACGTGGTGGGTTGCAGGCAAGATACAATATGCTATCTACGATAAGATGATGGCCAACAAGGCGGTGGGCGATAAAATCAATTCCACAGAGGCTGGATTGGCATTAATTGATGGCTACGACAAATTGCAAGTGGCATTGAACAAAGATACCATTATAGTATTAGACAAAAAAGGGAATCCTGTTATTGACAAGAAGACCAGAAAAGCCAAGTACAAGACAAAATACTCTCAAGAAATTATGAACAAGGTGGTTAGCCATCTGATTGATTATAGCGCTGTTGCTGGCGATTTTTATGCAGCTGGCGATTGGAACAACGCTTACAAGGCTTGGGATATCTATTGCAACACCGCCAAGTGTGACTGGGCTAAAAAGAAGAAGGTAAATGAGCCCGATTCGGTTATCGGCTATAACCGGTTCTTTCAAGGTCTGGCTGCATATCAAAACAAGGAATATGACAAAGCGGTAGAACAACTAGCCAATGCACGAAACCTAGGTTACAAGAAAAAAGTGCTCTATGACACATGGATTGACGCACTCATCAATCAGCAAGACACTATATATTTGGTGAGTGTCGCTCACGAAGCTCATGATATGTTAGGCGCCAAAGACCCAAGATATGTGAGAATCTTAATCAACCATTATCTAAGGGCAAAAAACTATGAAGAAGCCAATACCTTGCTTGATGAAGTGATAAAAAGCGACTCTATTGTTGCAGAGTATTATGACCTTAAAGGGCGACTCGCTGAGACACAGGAAGGTATAGATGCTGCAATGCCATTCTATAGGAAAGCGGTGGATTTGAATCCTGATTTCGGCATGGCATTGTTTGACCTTGGAAATGCTCTATACAGCAAAGCCATCAAAAACGATGATCACCGTTCAAAAGATGCTATCAGGCTCTATAATGAAGCTTTGCCTTATCTAGAGAAGGCTCATAAACTGATGCCCCACAACGATAACGTTAAAAAAGTGCTAAGCCGAATCTATTACGTCACTGGCAGCAAGAAGATTGATGAGCTGTAACTTGTTAAAAAGGAATAAAAGCCTGCCCTTATTCCCCTTATTCCTTATTTTTATGTTCTCTTTATCTAATCTTTAAATACCCATCCTCACGATGCCGCGTTTTGAGGCTTTCACGAAGTTGACAATGTCATCGCGCTCAGGCGATTGAGGAACTTCGGCAATTACTTTGGCGAGAGCCTCGGTATTGTTCAATCGTGAGAGGTAAAGGACGCGGTAAACCTGCTGAATCTTGTTGATTTGATCCTCGCTGAAGCCTCGACGGTGAAGTCCCACCGAATTTACTCCCTCGTAAGAGATAGGGTAGCGGCCTGCCATAATATAAGGAGGCAAGTCCTTGTTGACAAGTGAGCCGCCCTGTAGCATCACATGTTTACCGATATGGGTGAATTGATGCACCAATGCTCCTCCACCAAGCACAGCAAAGTCGCCAACAACCACTTCGCCAGCAAGCTGTACTTGGTTGGACATTATCACGTTATTTCCTAATTCACAGTCGTGTGCGACATGGCAGTAAGCCATGATAAGACAATTGTTTCCGATTACGGTCTTGCCCTTTGACGCTGTACCACTATGAATTGTAACAAACACGCGGATGCTGGTGTTGTCGCCAATAATTGCAAGACTATCCTCACCCTTAAACTTAAGGTCTTGAGGTATATCGCTTACTACGGCTCCCGAGTGAATGTGGCAGTTTTTGCCAATTCTTGCGCCTGAGTGTATTACCGCGTTACTGTCGATAATAGAGCCATCGCCAATCACTACGTTTTCGTCAATAGTGACAAAAGGGCCAATTGTCACATCTTTTCCTATTAATGCGTTTTCACTAACACATGCAAGAGGTGAAATGTTCATTATAATAGTTTTTTATTTGTTCTTTACAATTTGAGCCATAAACTCTACTTCGCTCACAATCTTCTCTCCTACAAAGGCATACCCCTTCATTACGGCACATCCTCTACGCATTGGAGTCATAAATGAGATGTGGAAAATGAGAGTGTCGCCTGGAACAACCTTTTGGCGGAATTTCACATTATCAATCTTCATGAAATAGGTGGAATAGCGTTCGGGTTCGTCCACACCGCTGAGCACCAGCAGGCCACCCACTTGCGCCATTGCCTCAATTTGAAGCACACCAGGCATTACTGGCTCCTGGGGGAAGTGACCTTGGAAGAACGGTTCGTTGCTGGTAACATTCTTCACACCCACAATGTAGTTCTCGCCAATTTCAATGACCTTGTCAACGAGCTGCATAGGGTAGCGGTGGGGCAACAGTTCTCTAATCTTGTTGATATCCATTACCGCAGGCTTGTTAGGGTCATATAGTGGTGCCTGAACATTCTGGTATCTCAGTTCCTTACGAATTTGGTTAGCAAGCTTGGTGTTGATTGTGTGACCAGGGCGGGTTGCGATAATTCTACCTTTCAAAGGTCTGCCGATAAGTGCCAAGTCACCAAGCACATCTAGAAGTTTGTGACGTGCTGGCTCATTGGGGTGGGTGAGAGGTTTGTGGTTGATGTAACCCAGTTTGTTGGCATTGGTGTGATCCACTCCCACTAGGTCGGCAATCTTGTCAAGTTCTTCTTGTGGCATTTCCACGTCGTAGATGACAATGGCATTGTCGAGGTCGCCTCCTTTAATGAGGTTGTTCTGCACGAGAGGCATAATCTCTCTTACGAAAACGAAAGTGCGGCTTCCAGCTATCTCGTCTTTGAAATTGCTCATCGATGTGAGAGAAGCAAACTGATTGTTTAGAACAGTTGAATTATATTCAACCATAGTATCGATAGAGAAGTCCTCGTCGGGCAGGACAATAAGCGTTGCACCAGAATTCTCGTCAACCACTTTGATGCGTTGTTTAACAACATAATACTCTTTTTCGGCATTTTGTTCAACTAAGCCAACTTCTTCAATCTTAGTGCTGTATTCTATTGCGCTGCCATCAAGGATGGGAAGTTCTGGACCGTTAACTTCGATTATGCAGTTGTCAATGCCAGCAGCGTAAAGCGCCGCCATTGCGTGCTCAATAGTTGCTATTCTGATGTCTTTATCGGTACGGCAGGCAATAACAGTGCCCCTGTTGGTAGCCACTACATTCTCGGCGAGAGCCTCGATAATTGGACATCCTTCAAGGTCAATTCTTTTGAAGATATAACCTGTGTTCTCTGGAGCGGGCTTGAAAGTCGCTTCAACCTGCACACCAGTGTGAAGACCTTTTCCGTTAACCGAGAAATCGGCTTTGAGAGTGAGTTGTTTCATTATATAATTGAGTTATTGTTTTTCTTTTTTCAGTTCGTCAACTAATTGTTTCAATTGTTTTATGTCTTGTGTGATTTGTGGGACACGTTTGATATAAACTTGGTTTCTTGCGAAATCAAGAGCATTGATGGCTGGAGAGCCTATCACTCGTAGATTGCTGCCCATATTGTTGGGAATGCCTGACTGAGCTCCAAACCCATTGTTGTCGCCAATAGTGATGTGTCCGGCAAAGCCCACTTGGCCTCCCACCATATTGTTCTTGCCAATCTTGGTAGAACCTGCAACTCCCACCTGAGCTGCCATGACGGTGTTTTCGCCAATCTCCACATTATGAGCAATTTGAATGAGGTTGTCGAGTTTTGCTCCCTTCTTCACAATTGTTGCTCCCATAGTAGCTCGATCGATGGTGGTGTTAGCACCTATCTCCACATCATCCTCAAGGATGACAATGCCTATTTGGGCAATTTTCTCGTAGGTACCATCTTCCTTAGGTGCGAAGCCAAAGCCATCGGCGCCAATCACTGCACCTGCTTGGACTATGCATCGATTGCCAATCTTGCAGCCATGATAAACCTTAACTCCAGGATATAGAATCACATCATCGCCAATAGTGACATTATCGCCAACATACACTTGCGGGTAGATTTTCACATTCTTGCCAATAGTGGCATTGTTGCCAATGTAGGCGAAGGCGCCCACATAAGCGTCATCAGGAACTTCAACTCCTTCAGCGATGTAGCAAGGTTGCTCTATGCCTTTCTTTGCAGGTTCTTTGCTGCTAACCATGTTGAGGAGCATGGCCAATGTCTCATAAGGATCATCAACCCTGATAAGAGTGGTCGATAACTCATGCTCAGGTTTGAAATCCTTGCGTACAAGAACGGCGGTAGCTTTTGTTGAATAGATATAATGTGTATATTTAGGGTTTGCCAAGAATGTCAGGCAACCATCAGTGGCTTCTTCAATCTTAGAGTAATTCTCGATATAAGCTTTAGCATCTCCCTCAACGGTACCATTGACGATTGATGCCAATTGCTCAACTGATATTCTCATAATTATTATCTAAAAATATTATTATCTTAAAATTAACCTACAAAGTTGCGAAAAAACGGCGATATGGCAAAAACTATATGAAAAAATTAACATAAAAACTGTATTTTAAGCCACCAATGCCACAAAAACAGCTTAAAACACAACTCCTTTTGATGAAAATGTTGATTTGAATTTGTCACAATAGGGTAGAGGGCAGTGACATCATTTTGCTATATGCTAGCAATTATCACCATGGTCATTCATTATCTCGATTTGTTGTCTCACTGATTCCTGATGAATGGCGCTCATAATAGTTTTTAAGAACTCGGGACTGAGTCCTAATTCGTCTGCTTGATTGAGACATTTTTGAAGTATAGTGTCATATCTGTTGGTTTGCACAACCTGCATACCATTCTCTTTTTTGTAAGTGCCAATCATTCGGCACACTTCCATTCTTTTGCTCAGAATATTTAATAACTCATTGTCACAGGCATCAATCTGTTGCCTGAGCACCTCAAGAGTTTCGGTGGAAGAGTTTTTCTCTCTTATTATCAACGAATTAACTATATTTTTGAGCTCCTGAGGAGATATCTGCTGGTCTTTATCGCTCAATGCCTCATCTGGTTTGCAATGCGATTCAATGAAGAGTCCGTCAAATCCCATGTCAATAGCTTGCTGGGATAGGGGAGCGATGAGTTCACGTTTCCCGCCCATGTGAGAGGGGTCACAAAAGATGGGCAGATGTGGATAGCGACGATGAAGTTCGATTGCCATCTGCCATTCAGGAACATTTCGATAAAAGTTGTTGCCGTAGTGACTGAATCCTCTTAATATGGCTCCAATCATTGTAATTCCTGCATTTACAATGCGTTGCATAGCTCCAATCCACAGGTCTAAGTCAGGAGTTACAGGATTCTTCACGAGTAATGTAATTTCTTGATGGCCTTTAAGAGCATCGGCAATCTCTTGCACGGCAAATGGGTTAGTGCAAGTGCGAGCTCCAATCCACAACACATCAATTTCGGCATCCATTGCAGCCTCAACATGTTCACGCGTTGCAACCTCGGTGGCAACTTTCATGCCTGTTTCTTGCTTTACAAGTTTAAGCCATTTTAGCCCTTTAGAACCAACACCCTCAAAGGAGCTAGGTAGGGTGCGGGGTTTCCATAATCCTGCGCGGAATACTGAGATGCCTATAGATTTTAATGCTCTTGCTGTTTCAAGTGTTTGTTCCAAACTCTCGGCACTGCAAGGACCGGCAATAACAAATGGAGTTGAGCCGGAACTCAAAATGAATGGTAATGGCGTTATGTTGTTAAGAAGATGGTCTTTCATTTCTCGTCATTTTTTCTATTATGCAAAAGTAACACTTTTTTCTGATATAATTTGTGAGGGGAGTGTCTTATTTGATTAAACTCAAAATTTGTTATTGTCTATTTAACATAATACTGATTATAAAACAAAGTGGTGTGGTTAAAAAAGTAATTACCACTACTTTATTTTTACGAGAGTGGTTAAAAAAGATTGCTTAGATTGTGAATACCTGAAAACAAATAAATTGTTTGAAAAATTATGTCAATAGCCAATAAAGAATAAATTAAGCTGCGTCGATGCATAAAAAATTAAAAAACTTCGTTTTTCATTTTGTTATGCCCTCAACTTGCACTAATTTTGCCTTAGAAAAAATTATTCATGCAACGACTAAACACATATATACTTTTTTCAATTATCGCCCTCTTCGCTTCAATGCTTCCTTTACAAGCGTTGTGTGCCACTAGCGAACTTGACTCGTTAGAAATAAGTCCACGAGAATCAGATATTTCATCTAAGACCGACACATTATGCGAAGTATTTAATTCTAAGCAGTTAATAGTTCCAGGTATTTTTATGGTTTCTGGTCTTGTGGGAGCCATCGATTATAACAATGGCCTTAACCGTTCGGTAAATGATGCCTTCAGTGATTTAAGTGACGGCAAGACCTGTAAGATTGATGATTATTTGCGTTTTTTGCCATCTGCATCTCATTTGGTTCTTGGTAGTATTGGCGTGAAGTCAAAACACAATTTCAAGGAAAGGCTTCTTATTTCGGCAACCTCTCATGCAGCCATGCTTATTATGGGCTATGGCTCAAAATTTATTAAAGAGCAACGCCCCGATTTAAGCAATAATCATTCTTTCCCTAGTGGTCATGTGGCTTTGGCATTCACTGGTGCCGAACTTCTACGGCAAGAATACGGAACTGCTTATGGTATAGCTGGTTATGCGGTTGCGACAACTGTAGCATTTTTACGCCTTTATAATAACAGGCATTGGTTTAACGATGTGCTGATGGGTGCAGGAATCGGCATCTTAAGCACCCGAATTGGTTATTGGCTACTGCCATTCGAGCGTAAACTATTTAAAATCAACAACAAATGCGGTAAAGGTTCAACCATTGCTGTAAGTCCTATCTATAATCTTAGAGATAAGGCGCTTAGCGTGTCACTATTTGCTGTGTTTTAACAACTTACAGGATACTCCCCTACTCTGTTTTCACGATTTTCAATGTTTCATCATTCGATCCATCGAACGCTTGTCTTCACGTGCTTTGATTGACTGGCGTTTGTCATACTGCTTCTTACCGCGAGCTATGGCAATGTCAACCTTAGCAAAGCCATTCTCATTGATGAACACTCGCAATGGGACAATGGAATAACCAGGAAGCACACATGCTTTGGCTATCTTGTTGATTTCTTTGCGGGTAAGAAGCAATTTGCGGTCGCGGTGTGTCGCATGATTGTTGTAAGATCCATAGGAGTACTCAGCGATATACATTCCCTTCATCCAGACCTCACCATTCTCTACCATACAATAAGTGTCGGTAAGACCAGCTTTGCCTTGCCTGATTGATTTAATCTCGGTGCCTGTCAGCACTATACCGGCAGTAAACGTCTCGATAATCTCATAGTCGAAAGAGGCGCGGCGATTTTTTATATTTATGTTGCTAGTTGTTGCCATTTTAATTTAAAAGAGGATATTTAACGGTTTATCAATGAGCCTAATATCCACCCTATAATGTGTGGGAAAGCAATCATCATAATCGATGATATAATTACAAACTTCACTGATTTATTGCTATCGACACACAGGAAATCCACGCCTCGGTAAGCTATGTAAGGCATATAAAGCTCAAGGAAATATAGTGGTGAGAATTCTCCGTTAAGAACATTTATTAATATAGATAGCAAAACCAAGAAAGATAGGTTGTAAATGACATAATTGCTCAGCTTCGACATCGCTAAGCTGCTGCGTGTGAACTGCGGATAGAATCCTGACAAGAGGTAAACACACAAATAATAGGAAAGCATATACTTCGAAAAGTCCACAATGGCTTTCATCAGAGACGACGAGATAGTGTGTGATGCACTATCATAAATCATTGGCACAAACGTTGATATGGCAAGTATTGCCAATAACGGATAAAATAATGCGCCAAGCACTCTCTGGGCCGAGTGGCATTTGTCATCAATGTATTGCCAACCAACCTTGGGTGATATTAATAATACTATAAAATTTCTTATCATTAGTTGCCGTTTTTCTTTGAGGGTGCAAAATTAATAAAATGAGCAATAAAATAAAAACTAAAAATGAGTAAGAAGCCAAAAAAATAAGTAATTTTGCACTTTATTACTATTTCAAGAATGAAACATGAACTATTTATTGCGTCAAGACTCAAACTCGGGAACAAGGGCGGAGCCAATTCTCGAAGCCTTAGTGTCGCTGTCGTGGGTATCATTCTTGCAATAATCATTATGATTCTTTCAGTGACGATTGTGCTGGGCTTCAAGCAAGAAATCAAATCCAAAGTGACAAGCCTCGACCCGCACATCAAGGTTGTTAATGGCGCGATAGGTCTTGACAACAATTTCGCCGTGGTAGATTCCAGAGAAATAGCAAACGGCATAAACAGCGCCCCATCACTCAAAGAACATTTCACAAGCGTTTCGCTGATTGCTGAGAAACCTGCTATCCTCAAAACTGACGACAACTTTAAAGGTCTGCAGTTCCGTGGTGTGGACGCCAACTACGATTTCTCATTTTTGGAGAAGAATTTGGTTAAAGGACGTGTGCCGAATTTTGAGAATCGTGACAGCACACAAGAAATCATAGTATCAAGCATCATTGCCAAGCAGCTTAAACTTGATGTTGGTGACAATATATTCACTTATTTTATTGATGATAAGGTGAAAGTGCGTAAATGCCATATAGTGGGAATCTTCAACACCGATTTAGAGACTTTTGACAAGGCGTTCATCGTGGGAAACATAGCTCTGCTTCAGAGCGTCAACGGATGGAAACCTCACATTGGGAACTATGTGGGCATCAACATCGACAACATTAATAACCTTGATAATGCCGAAAATATCGCTTATCAGTTATTTGGAAAACTTGCTCAGCAGTCATACGACGACTTTTATGGCACCACATTATATAATGTGACTAACACCAAGCGTAATAATCTTTCTTATTTCACTTGGCTGAGTATGCTCGACATGAATGTCATAATCATTCTAGCCCTTATGATTATTGTTTCGTCATTCACGCTCATCTCTGCTTTGCTTATGGTGGTGCTGGAGCGCATAAAGATGATAGGTCTTTTCAAGGCGCTTGGAGCCACAAACACGTCGATTCGTCGCATATTTATCTTCTTGACCCACAAGATTATATTCAAATCGATGCTTATTGGCAATGTCGTGGGTATTGGACTGGCTTTGTTGCAGAAGCATTTTCATATCCTCAAGCTTAATCCCGATGCCTATTATATGAACTATGTGCCCATCGATATCAACATCCCTGCAATTATCATTCTCAATATTGCCATCTTAGTGATATCATACATCACTCTTATAGGCCCATCCTACATTATCTCATCAATCAAACCAACATCAACGATGAGGTTTGAGTGATTGAAGAAAGATGACGCAACTGTAACATCAATTATTATGAAAAATGGGGAAACATTGATTGTCTCCCCAAATTTATCTTGTTAGTCGAGCTTCAATACAGCTAGAAACGCTTTTTGTGGCACTTGCACGGTGCCGATTTGTTTCATGCGTTTCTTTCCGGCTTTCTGTTTCTCAAGAAGTTTGCGCTTGCGGCTCACATCACCACCGTAGCATTTGGCAGTCACATCTTTACGAACTTGCTTCACTGTCTCTCGAGCGATGATTTTGGCACCGATGGCCGCCTGGATTGCGATGTCGTACTGTTGGCGAGGAATCAGCTCTTTAAGCTTCTCGCACATGCGTCGTCCCAATGTCACGGCATTGTCAACATGAATTAGCGAACTCAACGCATCAACCGGCTGACCGTTGAGCAGAATATCCATCTTTATGAGTTTTGAGTCTCGGAATTCGTTGATGTAGTAATCAAACGAGGCATAGCCTTTAGAGATACTCTTGAGTTTGTCGTAGAAGTCGATAACTATCTCTCCTAGAGGGATGTCGAAGGTCAGTTCCATGCGATTGCCAGAGATATAGTCTTGCTTGACCAATTCTCCCCTTTTCCCAAGACACAGTGTGATGATGGGTCCCATGAACTCGCTCTGAGTGATAATAGAGGCACGGATGTATGGCTCCTCTATATGCTCAATCAGTGTTGGGTCGGGCAAGCCAGCGGGATTGTGAACCTCGGTCATCTCGCCCTTTTTGTCATATACCTTATAAGAAACGTTTGGCACCGTGGTTATGACCTCCATGTTGAACTCACGGCTCAATCGCTCTTGCACAATCTCCATGTGAAGCAGTCCCAAGAAACCGCAACGGAAACCGAATCCAAGTGCAACCGACGACTCTGGAGTAAACGTCAATGAAGCATCGTTGAGCTGCAGTTTCTCAAGCGAGGTGCGAAGGTTCTCAAAGTCTTCGGGGTCAATGGGATAAACACCGGCAAAGACCATAGGCTTCACTTCCTGGAAACCTTCGATGGCTTTCTCACACGGCGTTGCCACATGAGTGATGGTGTCGCCCACTCGCACCTCCGCCGAAGTCTTGATGCCTGAGATTATATATCCCACAGTTCCAGTACTTAGCACATCACGTGGCGCCATCTGCAATTTTAGCACACCAATCTCATCGGCATTATACTGTTTGCCAGTGTTTACAAACTTGACCAGGTCACCTTTGTGGATGCTGCCGTTCTCAATCTTGAAATATACGATAATGCCGCGGAAGGGGTTGAATACCGAGTCAAAAATCAGAGCTTGCAATGGTGCATCAGGATTGCCATTTGGGGCAGGAATACGTTCAACAATGGCTTCAAGCACTTTAGGCACGCCCTCACCTGTGCGGGCACTGACACGGATAATCTCCTCGGGATCGCAACCTAAAAGGTCAACAATCTCGTCCTCCACCTCATCGGGATGAGCACTTTCCATGTCAATCTTGTTAATGACAGGAATTATCTCAAGTCCGTTGTCGATTGCCATGTAAAGGTTGCTGATGGTCTGTGCTTGAACGCCTTGAGTGGCGTCAACAACCAACAATGCTCCCTCACAGGCGGCTATCGAGCGCGACACCTCATAGGAGAAATCAACGTGTCCCGGCGTGTCTATAAGGTTGAGGGTATATTTCTCGCCATTTTGCTCATAGTCCATCTGAATGGCATGACTCTTGATGGTAATACCACGTTCGCGCTCCAGTTCCATGTCGTCGAGCACTTGGTTCTGCATCTCCTTGACACCCACTGTCTTGGTGAACTCAAGCAGACGGTCGGCAAGAGTGCTCTTCCCGTGATCGATATGAGCGATTATGCAAAAGTTTCTTATATTCTTCACGTTTTATTTCATAAAGGAGTTAAAGGAATGAAAGGAGTTAAATGAATTAAAATCACATAATTCCTCTCTCTCTTAGTTTCTGTTGCCATCTCCAGGCGCTGAGCATAGTGTCTTCAAGTGTTTCTTCGGCTTTCCATCCCAGCACCTCGTTGGCCTTCTTGGGATCAGCCCATATTTTCACGATATCACCCTCTCGCCTTCCCACAATCTTGTGAGGCACTTTTACGCCAGTCGCCTTCTCAAAAGCGGCAAGCAGTTGCAGTACCGAAGCTCCTTCGCCAGTGCCAATGTTAAACACCTCAAGTGGTTCGTCGCTCTTGTCCTCAAGCATGCGCTCTAGCGCTTTAACATGAGCTTTGGCGAGGTCAACTACATTGATGAAGTCGCGAATGCAGGAACCGTCGGGAGTATCGTAGTCATCACCAAAGATGCTCAACTCTTTGCGCACACCAATGGCGGTCTGAGTGAGGTAAGGTACGAGATTGGCTGGTACGCCATTAGGCAACTCCCCTATCTCGGCACTTGGATGAGCACCTATTGGGTTGAAATAACGCAGCAACACAGCTTTAATGGGACTTCCGCTCTTGATCACGTCGGCGATGATGTCTTCACTCACCTGCTTTGTGGCGCCGTAAGGCGAAGTCGCTTTCTTGGTTGGAGCATCCTCGGTAATGGGATTCTGGTCGGGCTCGCCATATACGGTGCATGACGAGGAGAACACAAATCCTTTTACGCCAAACTCCGGCATCAACTCAAGCAGATTTAGCAGTATGTTAAGATTGTTTCGATAGTACATGATAGGTTTCTGTACCGACTCATTCACCGCCTTGCTGGCAGCAAAGTCGATGATGCCGTTGATGCCAGGATTATCGTTGAACATATTGCGCAGCACGTTGATATCGGTGCAGTCTCCTTCGACAAATACTGGCCTGATGCCAGTAATCTTTTCTATGCCATCAAGCACATCAACATTGCTATTTGAAAGATTGTCGATAATAACAACCTCATATCCTGCTTTTTGCAACTCTACTGTGGTGTGTGAGCCTATGAAGCCCATGCCACCAGCCACTAATATTTTACCTTTCATCGTTATTTCGTTTATTTAGTTTTTTAATAGCGCATCAGCGATTCGTGGACATGCCTTTCCGTCGCCGTAGGGATTGTTGGCTCGACTCATGATGCCATATTCTTTCTCATCATCAAGCAGTAGTGACACGTTATCTACAATCTTTTTGTAGTTGGTGCCCACTAATTTTACCGTGCCAGCGTCAAGCGCCTCAGGACGCTCAGTGGTGTCGCGCATCACAAGCACTGGCTTGCCGAGGCCTGGAGCCTCTTCTTGAATGCCTCCGCTATCGGTGAGGACAATGGTCGATTTCTCCATCAAGAATACAAAGTCAAGATACTCAAGCGGTTCTATGAAGAACAGGTTGCCCAAGTTCTCTAAATTCTCTCCAAATATCTTGTGTATGGGTTTGCGGACGTTGGGATTCATGTGCATGGGATACACAAAATCCACTTCAGGATATTTCTCGCTCAGATGCTTGATTGCATTGCATATGTTGATGAAGCCATCGCCAAAGTTCTCGCGGCGGTGACCGGTGATAAGCACCAATCTTTGGCCATTATTGAGGCGAGTAACATCATAGCCTTGCTGAGCAAGTTTAATGGATAGTGTCTCATTCAACTCGCTGTTGCTCTTGATTTTATTCACAACAATGTGCAGAGCGTCAATCACAGTATTGCCCGTAACAAAGATATGCTCATCCCCTACTCCCTCGTTTAGAAGATTCTGGCGGCTTAAAGGAGTTGGTGCGAAATCGAGAGTCGAAATTCTGTCTGTGATTTGACGGTTCATCTCCTCGGGCCACGGACTGTAGATGTTATAAGTCCTGAGACCAGCCTCGACATGCCCTACAGTAATCTGCTGATAAAATGCTGCGAGAGCCGCTGCGGTGCTGGTTGTAGTGTCACCGTGCACAAGCACGACATCGGGCTTCACTTCTTTAAGCACGTCTCTCATGCCTTGAAGCACGCGTGTTGTAACGTCATAGAGGTCTTGACCCACTTTCATGATGTTTAAGTCATAATCGGGAGTGATGTCAAAAATCTTGAGCACCTGGTCGAGCATCTCACGATGTTGGCCTGTAACACAGACGATTGCCTCAAATTCTTCTTGACGTTGCTGAAGGCACTTCACCAACGGAGCCATCTTTATAGCTTCGGGACGAGTGCCAAACACAAGCATTACTTTTTTTCTCATAAATATACTTGTTTATTAATTTTAGTGCAAAATTAGTGCAAGTCGAGTGAAAAAACAAATTTATTTGGGGAGGTTCAGTCCAATTTATCCATTTTTGACTTCTATTCCAAAATATGAGCCTTGTTTTTAAGATTTAAGTACATTTTTCATCCTAATAAAGACGATTATGAGTAATTTTGCAATGTATATCGAATATTGGCATAGAAATTGCAGAAACTATATTTATGTGTAATTATGGGCATCGCCCCAAGAAATTTTATATTTGATGTTAAAAGAAGAAATAGATATACTGAACAACGATGAACTGATTGCTCTTATTGAGGAGCAAACGTTGCCTGTCGTTGATGGCGTTGACTTTGCCAGCGATGAGGATGATGACGACTTTGACGAAGATGATCAAGGCGGCGCTCCTTCAAGTGGTGGAGAGAAAACTACCCAGCGACGAAATGTCACAAAAAATGACAACGCGACACCTACGATTAATAAGTATGGGAAGGACATCACACATCTGGCTGCTAATGGCGACCTTGACCCAGTGATTGGCCGCGAGCGCGAGATTGAGCGACTGGCGCAAATCCTCAGTCGTCGCAAGAAGAACAACCCTGTGCTCATTGGTGAGCCTGGAGTGGGTAAGTCGGCGATCGTCGAAGGGCTGGCGCAACGCATTGTGGAGCGTAAAGTGCCACACAACCTTATAGAGAAGCGCATTGTGGCGCTCGACATGGCTGGAGTTGTCGCAGGAACTAAGTATCGAGGACAGTTTGAGGAGCGCATCAAGGCGATCATTGATGAGGCATCAAAGAGCGATGAAGTGATTCTTTTCATTGACGAGATTCATACTATCGTGGGCGCTGGAAACGCTAGCGGATCAATGGATGCAGCCAACCTGCTCAAACCAGCTCTGGCACGTGGCGAGTTGCAATGCATTGGTGCAACTACTCTTGATGAGTATCGAAAGAACATTGAGAAAGATGGTGCCCTAGAGCGTCGTTTCCAGAAAGTGCTGGTTGATGCATCAACTCCCGAAGAGACCCTTGAGATTCTTAACAATATCAAGGATGTTTATGAAAAGCATCATGGTGTGATATATACACCCGAAGCCATCAGAGCCTGCGTCACTCTCACCAATCGCTACGTAAGCGATCGCGCATTCCCAGATAAGGCAATTGATGTACTTGATGAGGCTGGGTCGAGGGTACGAATCTCGAAAATAGTGCCACCTAAAGAGATTGAAGAATTGGAGGAACAAATTGCTGAGGCGCAAGCCAATAAGCTGAAAGCCGTTCAAGCCCAGAACTTCGAGAGCGCTGCACGATATCGCGACCAGCAAGAGAAACTGAAACTTAAACTCAACGACGTGAGAGTGCAATGGGAAGCCGAACTTGACAAGAATCGGGAGACCGTTGATGAAGAGCATATAGCTCAAGTCGTAGCAATGATGACAGGTGTTCCAGCTAAACGTATTGCTGCAAGTGAAGGCATCAGGTTGCTGGGAATGGCTGACGAACTGAAATCTAAAGTCATTGGTCAAGACGAGGCTATTGAGAAGATTGCTAAAGCCATTCGCCGCAACCGATTGGGTCTGAGAGACCCGCACCGCCCTATCGGCTCATTCATGTTTCTCGGTCCTACTGGTGTAGGAAAGACTTTGCTTGCCAAGTGCCTGAATGAGTTCTTATTTGACAGTCCTGATTCACTAATCCGCATCGACATGAGCGAATATATGGAGAAGTTCAACGTGTCGCGACTTGTGGGAGCGCCTCCAGGATATGTCGGCTATGAGGAAGGCGGACAGCTGACTGAGAAAGTGCGCCGTCACCCCTACTCTGTAGTTCTGCTCGACGAGATTGAGAAGGCTCATCCCGATGTGTTCAATATGTTGTTGCAAGTGCTTGACGAAGGTGAACTTACCGATAGCCTTGGTCGCAAAGTGGATTTCAAGAACACCATCATCATCATGACTTCCAACATTGGAACTCGTGAGTTGAAGGACTTTGGCGCAGGTGTGGGTTTCAACACACAGGAACTTACCAAAGAACGTTCCGACTCAGTAATCCGTAAAGCCCTTAACCGCACATTCTCTCCAGAGTTCCTCAATCGTGTTGACGACATCATCACATTCTCGAGTCTGAACAAGGACGACATCCTAAAAATTATTGACATTGAGCTGGAGATGTTCTATCAGCGAGTTCTTGAGATGGGCAATGAGTTAGTTGTCACTTCTGAGGCAAGGAACTTTGTTGCCGAGAAGGGATTTGACGTGCAATTTGGTGCTCGACCACTCAAAAGAGCCATCCAAACACACATCGAAGACCCAATGTCGGACTTGCTTCTCAAGCATGAAGATGCTAAAGGCGCTACTATCACCATCGATGTCAAAGACGGTGAAACAGTTGCTTCAATCAATAAGTGACAATTTTTCACTATGCAATACAAAATGTCACACGCAGCCGCGTGTGGCATTTTTTTTGCTTAATTACCATGTGATATAAACTCAATTTATCGAGTCCTCGATTATTCGAGTGCTTGATTAAAAACGATAATTAACAACAAAAAAATATATACTATGGCAAAAGGATCAATTGGGGTAACTACAAACAACATTTTCCCCGTTATTAAAAAATTTCTTTACAGCGACCACGAGATTTTCTTGAGGGAGCTGATTTCTAATGCAGTAGATGCAACACAAAAACTAAAAACACTCGCCGCAGCTGGCGAATTTAAAGGTGAGACCGAGGGGTTGAAAGTGTCAGTAGCCCTCGATAAAGACGCAGGTACTCTAACCGTGACCGACCACGGGATAGGCATGACTGAGCAGGATGTAGATAAATACATCAACCAAATCGCCTTCTCGGGAGCAGAAGACTTCCTCAACAAGTATAAAGACAATGCCAATGCCATCATCGGCCACTTTGGTCTGGGATTCTATTCGGCATTTATGGTTGCCAAGAAGGTGGAGATTCGCACCCTCTCTTGGGAGGAAGGCGCAAAACCAGTCCTCTGGAGTTGCGACGGCTCACCAGAGTTTGAGATGACCGAATGCGAGAAGGCCGAGCGAGGAACCGACATTGTTCTCTATATCGATGACGATGAGAAAGAGTTCTTAGAGCAATCACGCATCAGCACTCTGCTCAATAAGTATTGCAAATTCTTGCCAGTGCCAGTGGTGTTTGGCAAGGAGCAGGAGTGGAAAGACGGCAAATATGTCGATACCGACAAGGACAAAGTCATTAACGACATTGAGCCGCTGTGGACCCGCAAACCCACCGATCTCAAGGATGAGGACTACATCAAGTTCTATCATGCTATCCAACCCGCTCAGGACGACCCATTGTTCTGGATTCACCTGAATGTGGACTTCCCATTCACACTTACTGGAATCCTCTATTTCCCCAAGATTAAGAACAATCTCGACATCCGCAAAGACCGCATCCAGCTATATTGCAACCAGGTTTTTGTCACCGACAGCGTTGAGGGTGTGGTTCCTGAGTTCATGATGCTGCTGCAAGGTGTCATCGACAGCCCAGACATCCCGTTGAATGTGTCGCGTTCTTATCTCCAGGCCGACCGTAATGTTAAGAAGATTTCGTCTTACATCACCAAGAAGGTGGCAAGCCGCCTCGAGGAGATTGCCAAGACCGATGCCAAGGCCTTTGAGGAGAAATGGAACGACATCAAGATATTCATTGAATATGGTATGCTCAGCGATGAGAAGTTCAAGGATGCTGCTGCTAAGTTTGCCTTGCTTCAGAATACCGATGGCAAGTACTTCAAGTTTGATGAGTACAAAGACCTTATCAAGGGCAACCAGACCGACAAGGAAGACAATCTCATTTACCTCTACGCCACCGACAAGACAGCACAATACACCTATATTAAAGCCGCACAGGACAAAGGTTATGACGTGCTGCTGATGGATGGTCAACTCGACATCCCATTCGTGGGACTGCTGGAGCAGATGAACGAGAAGTCGCGCTTTGTACGCGTTGATAGCGATGTCGTTGACAACCTCGTGCGCAAGGAGGATGCTAAAGATGCAGAACTCACCACCGAGGAGCGCGAAATCGCCACTACCCTATTCAAGTCGCAGATTCCCGCCATCGAAAAGAGCGAGTTTATGGTTACTTATGCAGCCATGTCGCCCGATGCTCAGCCTGTGGTGATTACTCAGAGCGAGTATATGCGACGCATGAAGGATATGGCAGTGTTCCAGCCTGGCATGAGTTTCTACGGCGAATTTCCTGATGCCTACAACTTCACGCTTAACACTAGTCACCCACTTATCAAGCGTGTTGTGGAGCAGGCTGTGGCCGCTATGAAAGACGAGATTAAGCCTATTGATGACGAGCTAACTGCAACCAATGCTGTAATCAAGGCAATCCGCGACCTTGACAAGGACAACAAGGGCGTGCCTGAGGACAAGAAAGACGACCTCAAGAAAAACGAGGATAAGGCACAAGAGCTGCGAAGCAAGAAAGAGGAGATTGTCACTAACTATGCCGCTGGCCAAGACACCGTTAAGCAACTAATTGACATTGCGTTGCTTGGCAATGGATTGCTCAAAGGCGAGGCTCTCAACAACTTCTTGAAACGCTCAGTAGATTTACTGTAAATAGCGATAATCAACTATTGAAAAAAGCGAGTTGTCTTTATCTACGGCAACTCGCTTATTTCTACTTTGAGCTCATATTCAAGATATTATGATTAATTCATCACACGGAACTTAAAAAACTGGCAACTGATAACTGACAACTGAAAACTTTTTCCTAATTTTGCACTTGATGGCAACACTTGAAATTAATAAAATTGAAGAAAGCAGCGAAGTGGAGCTGCAATTGTTTGAAAATCGCATACAGGCGGGGTTTCCAAGCCCTGCACAAGGAGCCTTTGCCGACTCGGTGGACCTTAACAATGAGCTTATCAATAACCCTGCCTCCACATTCTGTGCCAGAGTGATAGGTGACTCTATGGTAGATTCTGGCATCTATGAAGGAGATATGCTTATCATTGACCGTTCTCTTGAACCGCACAATGGCGATATTGCCGTGTGCTTTATTGATGGTGATTTCACAGTCAAGCGGTTATTAATCAATGAGGTTGGCATCTTTATGGTTCCTGCCAATAGAAAATATCCTGTAATTAAGGTCCCTGATGAGAGCAATTTCATAATCTGGGGCATCGTGTCGCATATAATCAAGAAGTTGAATCGATAGAATCCCCCCAGTGGACAAGGCCTGCCTTGTCCCTACAAAATTAACAACTGAAAACTGATAACTGATAACTGAAAACTGATAGCCATGTACGCTTTAGCCGATTGCAACAACTTTTTCGTTTCGTGCGAGAGGGTCTTCAACCCATCGCTCAACGGCAAGCCTGTGGTGGTGCTGTCGGGCAATGATGGCTGCGTCATCGCGCGAAGCAACGAGGCTAAGGCGCAGGGGATTCCTATGGGATGTCCTGCTTTTCAGATAAAAAACTACACCAATCCCGCCAACATTATCATGCTTTCGGCGCGTCACATCGTGTATCGTGACCTGTCAAACCGCATTATGCGAATACTAGGCGAAGTGGGACTGAACCTGGAGGTTTATTCAGTTGACGAAGCGTTTTTCACTCTGCCTCACAAGGATGACGAGCAGAATCACAACTTGTTAGTATCTCTCGTCAAGAAGATTCAACGATATGTAGGTGTGCCAGTAAGCATCGGCTTTGCTCAAACTCGCACCCTCGCCAAGATTGCCAGCCATGTGGCAAAAAAGAATAATAACAGTATCGACCGAGTAAAAGGCCTTACCGATGCCGAAGAGATAAATCAAGTGTTAAACCGCATCAAGATTGACGATGTGTGGGGAATTGGCCGCCGGCTCAATGCTAAACTCCTTTCTTGTGGCATAGACACCGCTGGCAAGTTCGTTATGCTGCCCAAGTCTTATGTGCAACGCATTGGCAACATAAATCTCGTCAGGACCCAGCAAGAGTTGAAAGGCGTTGACTGCATTTCCATAAATTCAGTAGATATTGCCCACAAGTCCATTATGAACTCACGCACGTTTGGACATGTGATCAGCAAAAAACAGGACATTGCCGATGCAATCATCTCTTTTGCCCAGTCGTGCGCCCGTCAACTGCGGCAAGAGAAGGCGGCGGCACAGGTGGTGACTGTCTATATTCGTGGCGATCATTTCCGCCAAGACCTTCCGTTCTATTCCAATTCCTGCTCCGTTAGGCTGCCATCGCACACTGCTTCGGCTATGGACATAGCGAAACATGCTCTTCTCGCCTTTAATAATATCTTCCGCGAGAATTTCGCTTACCGTAAAGCAGGTGTTATGGTCACCGACATTATAAGCGATGACGAACTCCAACTCGACATTTTCAATGCCGAGAACGACGTTAAGCAGACAAAACTAATGACCGCCATCGACAATATCAACAACCGATACGGTAAAAAACAGATAGTCCTCGCTCCCACACTATCCCGCGGTGAATGGGCACCACTACAAAACCATTTCGCGCCACTTAGCAAAACCCTCCACTTCTACACAGGCATGAACCCAAGATATATTGGTCTATATAAGCCAATAGACAAGCGAAAAGCAGAGGAAGATACAGAACAAAAAAACGCCAGTAACCACTAAGTTACTGGTGTTTTTGTGGAGCTGGAGGGGTTTGAACCCTCGTCCAAACGTGGAACTAATAAGCTTTCTACATGCTTAGTCGGTGACTTGTTTTTCGACT
>JAFZUL010000124.1 GCA_017618355.1 Muribaculaceae bacterium | reverse complement strand
GCTGCATGAGTTTTATGACGAGATAGCTCTCGCAATCACATTTGACTACGGTTCCACGCAGAACCACCGCGAGCAGCAGTACGCCGTGAAGCAGTGCCAGCAGTTGGGTGTCAAGCACATCATCATCCCGCTCGACTTCATGCGCCGCTATTTCAAGAGCGCACTGCTCGAGAGTCCAGATGCCATCCCCGAAGGAAACTACGACGAGGAGAACATGAAAGCCACGGTGGTGCCGTTCCGCAACGGCATCATGCTAGCGATAGCATGCGGCATAGCCGAGAGTAACGGCCTCAAGCGTGTGATGATTGCCAATCATGCCGGCGACCACACTATTTATCCCGACTGCCGCCAAAACTTTATTAATGCCATGTCGCTGGCAATGTGGCACGGCACATACGAAGGCATTGAGGTGTATGCGCCTTATACCAACATAAACAAGACCGACATAGCTCGGCGCGGCAAGGCTCTAGGGGTAAATTACGCCATGACCTACTCGTGCTACAAGGGTGGCGAGAAGCACTGTGGTAAGTGCGGCACCTGCCGCGAACGCATTGAGGCTCTAAGAGACGCTGGGATTGACGATCCGACGGAATATGAATGAACGTGGAAAGTGGAACGAGGAACGGGAATCGAAGCTACCTTAACTCTTAAAACTTAACAATTATTACTTACAATAATGTATTACGTAGAGAAAACTTTAGAGATTTCATCGTGCCATCAGCTCTATCTTGACTATGAGAGCAAGTGCGAGAACCTGCATGGGCACAACTGGATTATCAAGGTCTATTGCAAGGCTAAGGAGCTTGACAGCAATGGCTTGGTGTGTGACTTCACGCTTATCAAGAAGCTCATTCACGACCGCATTGACCACAAGAACCTCAACGAGGTGTTGAAGTTCAACCCCACAGCCGAGAATATCGCTCACTGGGTGGTGGAGACCGTGCCTAACTGCTACCGCGCCGACGTGTGGGAGTCGAGAGATAATATGGCGTCTTACGTCAAGGACGAGTAAGCGCCTGCGGCGCGTGGATCGAGGAACGGATCTCCACATTACTCCTTCCTCTTTCCACCATTCACTTTTCACGCGTCATAGGCGCAAACTTAATACTTAACACTTACCAGTTGTATCCTATTAACGAAATATTCTACTCATTGCAGGGCGAGGGTCATAACACGGGCATCGCTAGCGTGTTCATCCGCTTTAGCGGGTGCAACCTGCGTTGTGCCTTCTGCGACACCGAGCATCAGAGCCACGTCATGATGTCGCTGCCTCAGATTGTGGATGAGGTAATGAAGTTTCCTGACGCGCAGCTAATCATCCTGACAGGCGGCGAACCGTCGCTATATGTCGATGTGCCGCTGTTGAAGGCTCTGCACATGACAGGAAAGAAGATTGCCATCGAGACTAATGGCACGCGCCCTTTGCAGCCTGGCATCGACTGGGTGACGCTGTCGCCTAAGTTTGGCTTTCCAGGCGGAGACATAGTGCCTTGTGTGATGGACCGTTGCGATGAACTGAAAGTTGTATATCTCGGCCAAGACCTGAGCCAGTATGACAACATCACTGCCGAGCACCGCTTCTTGCAGCCATGCTTTGTCCCCGATGAGGAGCAACGCCAAATCAATATACAGAGGTGTGTCGATGCTGTGCTTCAAAACCCGCGTTGGCGATTGTCATTGCAAACCCACCGATTTCTGGGTATTAGATAAATAGCTTATAGTTCACAGTTTTTTTTGAAAATAGTCTTTTAGAAAAATGATTTTATTGAATAATACTTACTTCGGGAAATATGCTTCGCTGCCTATGGGGTGGCTGTTCATGGCTTGTCTGGTCGCCATTGAGATAGTGGTGATGTCGCAGATTTTGGACCATGCATATTATAAATCAAAAATAGCTTTTGCCGCGTTGATGAGTAATGTGGTGAGCGGCATTGTTGGGGCATATACATCAATTGCCATAAATGGTGGCCGACTGCTCACGGTATGGCTCCCCTGGGTGAGCTCAAAGGAAGTGAACCTAGAGAATGATGAAGAATTGTTCAGCTTTTTTCTCTACTTTGCTTGCGCCTTTGTTGCAACGGTAATTGTTGAACTGATTATCAATAGTATATATCTAAAGAAACGTTACGAGTTCCGTCCCGTGATGCGCGCTACTATCATCGCTAATGTGGTGAGCTTCTTGCTGGGGAGTTTTGTGCTTTACTCTTACAGTTTCTTCTTTTATGATTGATAAGTTATGAAGATATATTTCGCTGGATCAATACGTGGAGGTAGGGTGGATGCCGAGCTTTACCGCAGAATTATCAGTCACATGCAGCAGATGGGCCATGTGGTGCTCACCGAGCATGTGGGGAGCGGCAATTTATGCCTCACTGAGCAGGGGCGAGACCGCGACGCTGCCATCTATGAGCAAGACACCGCCTGGCTGCGCGAGAGCGATGTAGTGATTGCCGAGTGTACTTGCCCCTCGTTGGGCGTTGGTTACGAACTGGCTTATGCTGAGCGTTTTGAGATTCCTGTTCACATCTTCTATAATCCATCGAAATGCGCTCTCTCGGCGATGCTCACAGGCGACAGCTATTTCCATATCCATCCTTACGAGAAAGAGGAAGATATTTTTACCGCACTCAACAATATTTTGTGAAATAGGGTGTAGAAGTGAGAACACACCCATAAAAAAGTTATCAAGGCGGGGACATCAACGTCTCCGCCTCGATAATTTCAAGTTTTTTTCTTGAAGCCTAAAATTTACTAAACCCAAAAAAAGTGTTTTTCATGGACAAACAACAAATGTATAAAAATAAACAAGCCTAAAACAATTTTACCTTTATGCCTATGAATTGTGTTGCAAAACTAGCACATAATTATAGAATGTGCAAGTAAGTATATACAAACGGGCAAATTTTATAGATAAATGGGCTTGACAAAAGATTTTTTTACATTTTTGGGCCAAGAAACCGCTTCATTGCTACTTCTTATTTATAATAAATGTCAAGGCATTTACACCAAAATATGATAGTAATATCGCTATTTTGTTCTTAAATCTAACATTCCTGTCTTTAATGCATGAAGATCGCATTTTTTTAATATAATCCCAGACTCGTTGCTTTGTGGGTTGCCACTTGGGGTCTCGAGCGGGCATCAGTCGCAGCATATTGAAGCATGCGCTGAGATGGCGGCTGCGCACGGCAGGTAGATATTGTGGATCCTCGCTGCTCACCTGTTGCTCTAATTCCTCGAGGTGGTCGAGGACATGAGTGCGCCTGAGCGACATTGTGGTGAGGATGCTGCCAGTGCGGTGCATGTAGTAGTACATGGGCGCCTTGAGCAGTGCCACTTTCTCGACTTTGCGCAGCAATGGGTAGATGATGGCGAGGTCTTCGTAGAGCACACCTTCGGTAAAGCGCAGGTCGTCAAAGAGTTGTTTCTCAAAAATGCGACTGCATGCCGAGTGGTTAAGCTCACCTTGGTAGAAGACAGTGTTGATGGCCTCCTCCTGGGAGAAAATTTTGCAACTGGCTTTCTCTAGGTTCACTTCGTGTGGCGTGTCGCCATCCTTCAGTTCCTGCCAGGTGCAAGCGGCAATCTGTGCGCTAGTCTGCTCTATGGTGCGCATTAACTCCTCTACAAAGCGCGGATGCACATAATCGTCGCCATCGATGAAGGTGACATATTTGCCTTGCGCCACCTCCAGACCGGCGTTACGGGCATCGCTGAGGCCGCCATTCACTTTGTGTATGACCCTGATATTGCGGTGGTCGATGTCATATTCATCGCAGATGTCGCCGCTGGTGTCGAGGCTACCGTCATCAACGAGTATTATCTCAAGGTCGGTATAGGTTTGCGCCAAGACCGAATCGATACAACGTGCAAGATAATCCTGCACGTTGTAGATCGGTATGATGACGCTTAGCATTAGTTCATAGTTTATAGTTAATAGTTCATAGTTTTTTCAGTTGAGATGAGAGAATGACGCTCTGAAAACTCTTAACTATGAACTTTTAACTGTTATCTCACTTTCCACTCAAAGCCGTCTTTGGTGTCTTTCACGTCGAAACCGGCTTCGTTGAGGCGGTCACGGATGAGATCGCTGGTTGTCCAGTCTTTGTTGGCCTTAGCGCTCTTGCGCATCTCGAGCAGCAGCTCAACTGCCTTGCGGTAAGGCTCAAGGTTCACATTGTCGCCGCCGGCAGCGTCGTCACGCATTCCAAGCACGTCGAAGAGGTAGGTCTGGAACGTGGCTTTGAGAGTGTCGATGTCTTGCTGCGAGAGGGTGGCGTTGCCGTCGTTCACCTGATTTATGACCTTGCAGGCGTCGAAAAGCGTGGCAATGACCTGCGCGGTGTTGAGGTCGTCGTTCATCGCCTCGGCGCAGCGTGCTGCATAGTCGTCGAGAGTGATGCTCGAAACGTTAGCGGGCTTCAACTCGTTAAGTCGGTGCCATCCGTCAAGCATTCGCTCGTAGGCCTTTTCGGCGGCTTGCAGTGCGGCATTCGAGAAATCGACAGTGCCGCGGTAGTGCGCTTGAAGGATGAAGAAGCGGATGGTCATTGGCGTATAGGCCTGCTCAAGCAACTCGTGGTTGCCAGTGAAGAACTCCTCAAGGGTGATGAAGTTGCCCAATGACTTACCCATCTTCTGACCGTTGATAGTAATCATGTTGTTGTGCATCCAGTAGTGCACCATGTCGTCGCCTTGGCTGGCCACCGATTGCGCTATTTCGCACTCATGGTGCGGGAACACGAGGTCCATGCCGCCGCCGTGGATGTCGAAATGGCTGCCTAAGTATTTGCGTCCCATGGCTGTGCACTCGCAGTGCCATCCTGGGAAACCGTCGCTCCATGGCGATGGCCAACGCATGATATGTTCGGGTTGAGCCCTCTTCCACAGGGCGAAGTCAGTCTGGTTGCGTTTCTCGCCCACGCCCTCGAGGGTGCGGCTGTTGTTGATCACGTCCTCCAGGTTGCGGCCGCTGAGCTTGCCATAGTGATGGTCCTTGTTATATTTCTCCACGTCGAAATATACGCTGCCGTTGCTTTCGTAGGCATAGCCGTTGTCGAGGATTTCCTTCACCAGCTGCTCCTGCTCGATGATGTGGCCTGTGGCGTGAGGCTCGATGCTTGGTGGCAGCACGTTAAGAGCCTGCATGGCGGCATGATAGCGGTTGGTGTAGTATTGCGCTATCTCCATGGGCTCGAGCTGCTCGAGGCGCGCCTTCTTTGCAATCTTATCCTCGCCTTCATCGGCATCGTGCTCCAAGTGCCCCACATCGGTGATGTTGCGCACATAACGCACCTTATAGCCCAAATGCTTGAGGTAACGGAACAGCACATCAAAGGTGATTGCAGGGCGGGTATGTCCTAGATGAGGATCTCCATAGACGGTAGGTCCACACACATACATACCCACATTTGGCTCCTGCAAGGGCTTAAACAGTTCCTTGCGACGAGTGAGAGTGTTATATATAAAAAGATTATGTTCCATATCTTTTTAGTTCATAGTTCAAAGTTCATAATTGAGTGGGAGGAGATGTTAGGATGAGACTCTTCCCTCTCTCCTTGATTAAGCTTGTCCCTTAGGCAGGGGGAAGTCCATGATGCCGTTGTTGGGGTTGTTGATTTGGCGTGGCTTGATTTCGCCGAAGTGGGCCTCATATTTGTCGATGTTCTCCTTGAGAGCGTAGAGCAGTTGCTTGGCGTTCTCGGGAGTCATGATGATGCGGCTCTGCACACGTGCTTTAGGGGTGTTGGGTGCCACAAATATCATGTCCATCACAAAATCGTTGGGAGAGTGCGAGATAACTGCCAGGTTAGCATATCGTCCCTGCATCTCATCGTTTGGAACTTCAATTTGAATTTGGTTCTGTTTCTTGTTTTCGTTTGCCATTTCTGTAATATTTTTATGTGTTAATATTCATTTGAAGTGCAAAGTTACAAAATAGTTGTCAGTTATCAGTAATTAGTTTTTAGTTTTTTGAAAAAAGACACTCGCATTTTGAAGAAAAAAAGCACAAAAAAAACGTTGAAAAATGCGTTTTTCAACAAAAAAAGCATTTTTTTCGGTGTGAAAAACAGGTGATTTTTGTGAAGATTATAATATGCTGTTACATAGAAATTTAACAAACAAAATTGTCCTCGTTATTACAGAAGTTTTCTGTTATTTTACAGCGGTTGTCCCCGTTGTCGCAAAAGTTGTCCCGGCAATTATAACACATCCCCTTGCCGCCATTATAATTTTGCATCGTCAAAACTCACCAACCGTTGGCGAGTGGCGGCAATAACCAAAACAGAAAAACAATTTGAGTTTACACATATATTAATTATTTAAAAATTTATTATTATGAAAAAGTTAGTTTTATTGTTCGCAGTTTTGTTTTCAGTTTCAATGACTTCATGTTTCTGTGGTCCTCAAGAGCAGGCACATCCAGAGTCAACAGCTAGTGATTCAACATCAGTTGTTGTAGAGGAGGCTAATCCATCTGCACCATCAGTATCAGAGCAGCCAAAAGAAGAGGTCAAAGAAGAGGCTCAAGCAGATCCTGTTGAGGAGAAAACCACTGAGGAGATTCAAGAAACAAGCAAGTAATTAATATTTTATTCATCATTTTAAATTTATCTATTATGAAAAAATTAGTTTTATTGTCAGCAGTAGTTTTCGCAATGACTTTTGCATCTTGCAAGACCGATCCCGCCGCAACCAGCGCAAGCACTAGCGCTCCCGCTAGCACCGAGAATGTTCAGAGCACTCCAGAGGAGGCTACTAGCACTGTAGCTTCAGAGAACAAGGAAGCAGCCGAGGTTTCGGAGAACAAGGACGCCGCAGCTCACTCAGCAGAGCAGGCAACTGAAGAGAAGACCGAAGAGACCAGCAAGTAAGTAATCTTTTATTCATCATCTAAAAAATCTATTAATTATGAAAAAGTTAGTTCTATTGTCAGCAGTAGTATTTGCAATGACTTTTGCATCTTGCAAGACCGATCCCGCCGCAACCAGCGTAAGCACTAGCGCTCCCGCTAGCACCGAGAATGTTCAGAGCACTCTAGCAGAGGAGGCTACCAGCACTGTAGCTTCAGAGAACAAGGAAGCAGCCGAGGTTTCGGAGAAGAAGGATGCCGCAGCTCCATCTACAGAGCAAGCAACTGAAGAGAAAACAGAGGAGACTAAGCCCGAGGCTTAAGACACCCACACACAAGACCGTGCCCCAGAAACCATCGAGGCACGGTCTTCTGTTTTCTGTTATCCAATCTTTTTCTATTTTCCACATAATTAATCAATATTTATGATTTTATCAAAAAAAGCATTACCTTTGCAGACGGTAAGACACTGTTTTGCCAATTTTTTGATAAAAGAAGCGTTATGCTCATCTTGTGTTGGAAAACGTAGGAACTTTTCTAATAAAATCGCAAGAGTGGCACAGCGGTTCTCACGCTTAGCGTGGGCTGCATTTCCACATCTTCGATTTTTGGTTTCCTACGGCCATCCAACAAAGTGTGGTATATCAGTTCACGCTTTTGTTTTATAATGCCCAAAGGAACTGATAGGGTTGTAGTTAAAGCCAAATGAAACGTAAAACTTTAATCAATACTTTATATGTTGGATGGATAGCCTCATTGTTAATTGCAACCTTTGCGGTCTTGGGTTATATCCATAATAAAACTAATAGGCTGCATTCAGAGATAAGAAATAATATTGAATCTATTTTTGACGGACAATCAGATGGAGATCCTATCATTACTGATAATGATGGATTCTTTGATGTGCAGTATAGTGGTCACAAGGTAAAACATTATAAAAGAATTGCCATCCCATCAAAACCGAGTAAGTTGCCTAACACTCCTGATAATGAATTGTATGGTAAATTTGACGAACAACTAAAAGAGCAATGGCAAGAGAGTTATGGCGATTTGTCATCTTTGTATGCACTTAATTGGGGAGATGAGTATCCTAACAATTATGATGATGGATGGACTATCGTTCGTATTTGTTGTTGTGGTTCTGACGATGAATTTATTCAAACTAATGTCTTCTTCCCATATCAGGTAGGATTAAAGAGAACCGAATGGGGTAATTATTATACTGTTGAGGATGCTGTTGCTGATGCTTATGAATTTTATACAACTAATGAAAAATCAGGTTTTGCTGACCGATTCCAAAAAGGTTCAATAAATCGCATTTGGTCTAGAATATACGATTGTTGTAATGAGTATTTTTGTATTGTGAAAAATGAAAACGCTAGTAGTTGGAAGGCAGGAATTCCAATTGTTAAAAATGTAAAGAACCTTTCGTATGAAGAAATACAGCGTAAATATCCTTATGAAAATGGATGGATGCATAATGGTTTTTATCGGGTTTTTATAGCAGCATCGCAAGAAACTAAATACAAAATAGAAAAGATTGAATGGGCAATTAGTGACGACCGAAACTCTTTGTTGTTATGGTGGGGATTAGGTATTTCAATTGTTTTTCTAGGGTGCATAATACCTCTGACTATTATTCAGAGAAAGAGCAATAAACGAAAGAAAGAGTCTCTTCATGAAAGGCTTTGCCGATTATGTAGCCCAGAGCAATTTGTCGCAAACTACGATAAAGAAAAGCTAGATGCAGCTAATGAAATATCTAAATGTCTAATGCAAATTGATCCAAAGGATAAAGAAGAACTCGCTTCATTAGCTAATCGTGCAATCTCGGAACTTGAGATATCAATTATAGATGAAAACGAACTTGTGGAAATGCGAGAAAAAGCTAATCCATCTAATTATATAAAACCTTATGATCCAGATAAGGTCTCTATAGCTAATGAGGCTTACTCATTGCTAGAAAAAGAGAGGCTAACATACGAAGAATATATAAGAGTTAAATCCCTTCTTGAAAAGCTATGAGTTTTTTTATATTAATACATAATTATAATGAAAATTACAGGTATTATCTTACTTATTTTTGCTGCGCTTAATTTTATTGTAGGTATTATAGGAGTATTTAATGGCATAGGAGAAGCAGCAAGAAAGTTTGACGCCACAATACTATTAGGCGTTATTGGTGGTGTTTTATATTATTTCGGCAATAAAAAGTCGAAAAAGAAAGAGAATAAAAAGTAATTATTATTTATTCATCATTTTAAAAATTATCTATTATGAAAAAGTTGGTTTTATTGTTAGCAGTTTTGTTTTCAGTTTCAATGACTTCTTGCTTATGTGGTCCTCAAGAGAAGGCACATCCAGAGTCAACAGCAAGTGATTCAACATCAGTTGTTGTAGAGGAAGCTAATCCATCAGCACCATCAGTATCTGAGGAGCCTAAGGAAGAAGTTAAAGACGAGACTCAAGCAGTTTCTAGTGAGGAAAAGACTGAGGAGACTAAGCCTGAGGCTTAACAATCCCTTGACAGCAAAATAATAGCGGGTGTGTCGAAATGGTGACACATCCGCTATTTTTATTTATATTGAATTGCTTTATTATTTGCTTGTTTTTGCTTCTTTGCACTGGGTGTACATTGCTGGGCAGTTGCTTACCACGAAATAATTGCTGCCCTCGGGTTTCACCACCTCAACTCCGCGCCAGTTGGTGTCCCAACCCTTGCTGTCGATGAGCATGTAAATGACGGTGCCGTGCAGCATTTGGCTCTCTTGGTACTTCTTGTTAGGGTCAACTTTGATTTTAATGGTGTAGGGAGGTTCGACCGCATATCCATTCTCGGGACTGGCGCCGTCAAGCATAGCCCAAGCGATATAGGGTCGGGCATAATTTTTGTCGTTGCCCATAATCTCGTGCAGTCGCTCTACAGTGCTGTTGTAGTTGGTCTGAGTGTTGTTCAATCGCAGCGCTTCCTCACCGTCAGCGCGGTTGTTGCGGTATAGCTCAAATGCCATCACTTGTAATGCTGCTGCACCTTGTGGCTCATCACCAAGCATCTCTTGCATGTGTTTCCACTCGGCAATATTGGCAGGGAAGGCGTTAAACTCCACGCTTGTAGCTTCGTTAGGCTTCCAGGTGTTGTGATCGATGTCTCCTGCACATGTGGCTTGAAACTTTGACTCATCAACTGCCGAAACATCTGTTTTATCATCAACTTTGTTCGACTGTTGTGACTCAGATGCTTGGTCTTTAGGTGATTGTTTGCACGCTGTGTTTGTGGCACCTGCAATCAAAAAAGCTGCCACAGTCAGAATAATTGCCTTTGAAAGTTTCATGTTATCTTGTTTTGGTGTTATACAATTCACAAAATTAGGTGTTTTATTGCATAAATGCAAAAAAATCGGCCAACACTTGTTGTTTATGTGATTTTATGGTAATTTTGCGACTATAAAAAACATAATAACTTATTCTGTTATTTATGACTCAAGAACTTGAAGATTATATACTTGCACATATTGATGCTGAGCCAGAGCATCTGCATGAGCTAGACCGAGATACCCACATCGAGTTGCTCTACTCGCGCATGTGTTCGGGGCACCTGCAGGGTCGGTTGCTCAAGATGCTCGTGCGAATGATACGTCCCAAGCGGGTGCTTGAACTGGGCACATATTCAGGCTACTCGGCTCAATGTCTTGCCGAAGGTTTGCTCGACGACGATGCCCACATCCACACCATTGAAGTGGAAGATGAATTGGAGGATTTTCTGCACGAACATTTCGCAAAATCGCCTGTGGGAGACAAGATTACACTCCACATTGGCGACTGCAACGATATCGTGCCGCAACTAGGAGGCGACTTCGACCTGGTGTTTATTGATGCCAACAAGCGCCAATATGTCGACTATTTCAACCTTGTAATTGACCATGTGAAACCAGGCGGTTTCATCATCGCCGACAACACCCTGTGGGACGGCAAAGTCACCGACCTCCACGACAAAAAGATGGACGACCAGACTCAAGGCATCCTCGCCTTCAACGATCTTGTGGCTAGCGACCCGCGAGTTGAGACCGTCATCTTGCCCCTGCGCGATGGACTTACTATCCTTTATGTGAAACCTTGATGCATACAATAACTTGATGCTTTATCTCGTTTTGTAATAAAACGTTGTGAGTGGAAATGGTTTGTTAACCTATAAATACTTTGTGTTATGAAACACGGAAAATCAGTATGCAACACGCTTAAGCAAATCAGGCTTGACATTGCTCGTGCCAATGGCATTGACTACGTTCCCGCTCTGTGCCACCACGAGGGCGACTGCTCTGGCACTTGTCCTGCCTGTGAGAGTGAGGTGGAATACCTTGAAAGAGAGATTTCAAGAAAGCGTTCCTTAGGGAAGGCCGTGCTTGTTGCTGGCGTTGGACTCACAAGCCTCGTGGCAATGGCTGGCACACCAAGCAATACCGCGATGCCCACCGAGAATGGAATACCAAGCCAAGTGTGCGACACAACCACTAGGAACGAGGTTTTCGGAAATAACCCCCACCGCATGCCCAGCTTTCCTGGTGGAGATGCGGCACTTATGAGATTCATAAGTGAACATGTTGTATATCCTGAAGAGGCCTACAAAAATGGAATTGAAGGCAAGGTGATTGTGCAGTTCCTCATCGAAAAAACAGGAAAAGTAGGCGAGGTGAAAGTAGCTCGCTCGGTAAACGAGGAGCTTGACCGCGAAGCCGTGAGAGTAATAAAGCTGCTGCCCGATTTCACACCAGGCTATAACCATATAAAACACGAACCAATGGAGATATGGTACACCCTGCCTGTCACCTTCAAGATACAAGGTGAAGATACCGAGGAGGTAGAAGAATAAATTTCAGGACAATTTAATCTCTAATCCTTAATCACTAACCATCAGGTTTCTAACTCATTGGAAGCCTGATTCTTATATATCTTCTTCAGTTGTTTTTCAATCTCTTCTTGAGGGGAGTCGAGTTCGCTGAGGTCAATTTCAACGGTGCTTGATGTCTCCATCTTGTCATGGTATTTAATGATGAGCGCTAGTCGAGTGCCGGTAATTCGGCTGTAAGTGCGCTTGAATCTTACCTTATCGCATTCCTCAAAAGGTATCACATTCGCCATTCCAGTATTATCGTAGATGACAAAATGTCTCTCGCCCACAGCAAATGCCGGAATGCCACGATTAGTCTTGCTCACTTTCTTGATGTTCTCAAAAATCGAAAGTGTCATTCCCAAAGTTATCAAGCCATAGACGACAATTATAACGTAGCCTTGCCATTCCGAAAACAAAAACGACATCTCCCAATGGATATAGCAAAATACGGCGAAAGCGACCAGTAGCACTGACAAGATGGTGTAAATCACAGCTTTTGCTGTCACTTTGCCCTTGCGATAATAATATTGATAAGTGATTTGCATTGTAATCTAGTTTTACTTCGCAAAGTTATAAAATAGTTGTTAGTTTTTAGTTATTGGTTGTTGGTTTTTTCTTCCTGTATGGAGAAAAAGAGACTGTTCCTTTTTCTTCACTCTAGATGATTTTGGGGGAAATGTGCGCCATTTTGGTACACATTTTGTGGAAATGTATTATCTTTGCATGTAATATTAAAATATAAATTATGGAATCAACAAGATTACAGAAAATACAACGACAGATTCAGAAAGATTTGAGCGAGATATTTCGTGAGGACACTGCCAAGATGCAAGGCTTGTTGGTTAGCGTGAGCAATGTGCGCGTGTCGCCCGATTTGAGCATCGCCCGTGTGCACCTGAGCGTGTTCCCCAGCGAGAAGGGACAGGAGATAGTCGAAACCGCTAACCGCAACGAGAAGACTATCCGCTATGCCCTTGCTCAGCGTGTAAGGAATCAGCTGCGTAAGACGCCCGAGTTGGTGTTCTACATAGACGACTCTCTCGACTACATAGAGCACATTGACGAACTGCTGAAGAAGTAGATCGGGGATCGAGGATTGGAGATTGACGGACGAGACAGGTCTCGTCCCTACTTAACACTTAAAACTTGACACTTATCACTTAACTCATGGCTCTGTCATTGAAAATAGCGTTGCGTTATTTGAAGTCGAAAAAGGCTCATAATGCGGTGAATATCATCAGCATCGTGTCGATATGCGGTGTGGTGGTGACCACTGCGGCGCTGGTGTGCGTGCTGAGTGTCTTTAATGGCTTCACTGATGTGATATATGGCAAGTTGGCAAAACTTGACCCGCAGATTGCTGTGTGTCCGGCTGAGGGCAAGACTATAAACAACGCCGACAGTGCCATTGCAGTGATAACACGTGTGGCTGGTGTTGAGAAAGCAATGCCGGTGATTGAAGACCAGGCTCTTGCCGTCTTTGTCGATTACCAGATGCCGCTTCGACTGAAAGGCGTTCCTGCCGATTATAACGAGATTAATTCCATAGACAGCGTTATCGTGGATGGCTCTTATTCCCTTGAAGATGAGGTGGGAAATAGTTATGCCATAGTTGGTGTGGGTCCAGCGATAAATCTGCGCCTCCAGGCCAATAGCCTTCGCATGCTTCAGCTCTATGCGCCTCGCCGTGAGGGGCAGGTCAATGTCGCTAATCCCATTGACGCCTTCACCAGCGATTCACTGTTTGTTAGAGGCATCTTCCAAGTGCAGCAAGCATCTTATGACCAAGACCTTATATTTGTCCCTATCGACAAAGCGCGAGAGCTGTTTGACTACGACACCGAGGCTACTCAAATCGAACTGAAGCTCAATGACGGCGTCAAGGAGAAAGAAGTGATGAAGCGTCTGGAGCAGGCGCTTGGGCCCAGTTTTGTGGTGAAAGATCGCCTGATGCAGCAGTCGGAGTCGTTCCGCATGGTGAATGTGGAGAAATGGGTGACATTTTTGCTGCTCACGTTCATCATGATTATCGCCACGTTCAATATTATCAGCACCTTGTCGCTGCTGATTATAGAGAAAGACGAGAGCATACGCACCTTCCAGAATCTGGGCGCTACAAGCAAGCAGATTACCCGTATATTCGTTGCCGAGGGTTGGCTTATCACCATGCTTGGCGCCTTACTGGGAATAGTGTTGGGGCTGCTGCTGTGCCTAGGTCAACAAACCTTCGGGTGGCTGAAGATAGGCGCCGACCCCACTCAGGTGATAGTCAATGCTTATCCAGTAAAGGTGGTTTGGACCGATATGCTGGTAGTGCTTCTGCTCGTTGCCGCAATAGGATTTGCTACCTCGCTTGTGACAAGCACCATAATGCGTCATCGCCTGCGTGCACAGACACCTAAAGCTTTGGCATAGAATTTGCAACTTTTCAGAAATAATGCATACACGCAAATTCTATGAACGACGATATTTACCTACCATATGTGATGCCAATTTTCAGGCAGGCTGGCAATGAGCGGTCATTTGCCGGCACAGCTTTCTGTATCGACGACTATCTAGTCACTGCCGGTCATGTGCTTACGTTTCGTGCCACTTGCTATGTGCGCAATGGCAACGATTATCATCCTCTGCACTTTGACCAGTGGATACCGCGTCAACTGCCTACTGATGACCACACGGGCTATGATGTGGCGTTTTACCCGATTCCTGGTCTCAAGAGTCCGCTCTCGCTAGCCGACAGCGATATCGAGCCTAACGACCACCTCAATGTCCTATGTTGGCAGATGCGAGGTATCAGACCTCAGCAGGTATCTACGCAAGGTCTTGTCATCAAAGATCCAGACTTGGAGGGCTACTTCCGCCTTGCCACAGTCAATCACATTACCCACGGTTGCAGCGGCTGTCCCGCCTTTGGTAGCGACGGCAAGGTCTATGGCATGATAACTATGGGCCGCAACGACGATGGAACTCAAAACCTTGCCCCCTTGCCCCGCAAGATGGAACAAAACACCTGTTGGGCATTTAAGACAAGCTATATAAAAAGGTTTTTGCCGCGTAGATAGTTTGCCGCTCGCGTTGCTCGATGGTTTGCCGCTTTGCTAGTAAGCCGCAAGCTGCGCTTGCTGTTTTTTTCTCTTTTTCAAAAAAGAGGCAACGGATAATTGACAACTGGATTATTTTCATTAACTTTGCGAATCATAACTGAAAAAATGACACTATCGTGAGAATATTTTCTAAAATACTTTTGGTTGTTGTTGCTGTTTCCGCTTTTCAGTCGGCTTTCTCGCAGCATTTGAACTACTCTGATTTTATGCAGATAACTCAAATGTCGAGAAATGATGACTTGATGGCGTTGATGGACTCATTGGGGTTTGACTTCAAGGGTCTCTTCAATAACCGCAAAAAGGTTTTTGCCGACTGGAAAATTAATCTGTCAGGTATTCTTTATAATAGGGGTGATAGCGGATTGGACTGGGATATTGAGGAAAGCCCTGACTATGAGATAGTGGATATACAAGAGGTAATAAGTAATTGCTATAAGACCTACTATTACTATTTCGCATCAGAAACTGTTCGCGACTCAATCATGATTGATGCTCAGCAGGATGGATTCTTTTTTGAAAGGGAAGGAGTTGATAATGATGAAAACGAATTCACGGTTTTCACAAAGGACCATTCCGAACAAGATTATCATGAGTATTTGTTCTTTTATAAAGTGAGAGAGCCAGGAGGCTTTTGCATTAAATATTTTCGTGAAGGGAATACAAAAGATACGCCCGACAAATACGTTCTCTTCTCTGTGGAAATTAATACCAATAGACAATCTGCTCTTCAAGCTACCGAACTGGACGAATAATTTTTGGAATCTCTTATAAATAGGTCATTTTACTTTTTTAAGGGTCTTTTGTGCTATAATATTAAGTAATTTACTAATTTTGCAGTTTGTATTATAATTAAATAATATAATATAACACTGCAATGAGTGGTATTTGGAGCAAGATATTGGAGTTTGTCAGGGCAATCGTCAGGTACTACAAGCGGTTTAACGCTTGGTACAAAGGTCTCTATGACGGCAAGCCGTGGTATGTGAAGAGCCTGGTGGCGCTGTGCACGCTCTTTGTGACGCTGGTGCTGACGGTTGTCGCCATCAACATCAACTTCCTGTGGCTCTTTGGCAAGTCGCCATCGCTGGGCGAGATTATGTCGCCACGCCCCTATAACGCGTCCTATATCTACAGTGCCGACGGCAAACTCATAGGCAAATACTACATGGAGAACCGCACTCCGGTGAAATATGAAGAGGTTGACACGATGTTCTATACCCTTCTTATTGACACTGAGGATGAGAGGTTCTACGAACACCATGGCATCGACTTCAAGGGCATGGGCGGTGCGCTCAAGGACCTTGTGGTACACCGCCGCGCACGTGGCGCCTCGACCATCACCCAGCAGCTGGTAAAGAACATGTTCAAGATGCGCACCAAAGAATACACTGGTGGCTTGCTGTGCAAGATTCCTGGTGTGGGCATGCTCATCACCAAAGCCAAGGAGTGGATTCTCGCCAGTGAGATTGAGATTTTCTACGACAAGAAGAACATCCTTGAGATGTATGCCAACACGGTGGACTTCGGCAATCAGACCTTCGGCATCAAGACTGCGGCAAAGACCTATTTCAACACTACCCCCGACAAACTCAGCACTGAGCAATGCGCTATGCTTGTGGGTGTGCTCAAAGGCACATCCTATTACAACCCCCTTAACAATCCCAAGCGATGCTTGGAGCGCCGCAATGTGGTTCTCAACAATGCTTTGACTCATCATCACCTGACTCAGGAAGAGTATGATAAACTAACAAAGAAAAACTTGAATTTAAAATACACCCCCGAGAAAGATTTCAACGTGGAGTGCCCCTACTTCAGGCAGGCGGTTGTCGAGGAGATGAAGCAGTGGTGCCAGCAGAACGACATCGACTTCTATCGCGACGGTCTAGAGATTCACACATCAATCGACACTCGCATGCAGGCGTGCGCCGAGAAAGCCGTGCTTGAGCAGATGAAAGTCGTTCAGCAGAATTTCGACCGCGAGTGGGGCAACAACCCTTGCTGGGTGGATGACCGCGGCGAGGTAATTCCCAATTTTGTGGCCCGCAAAGCCGAGCAAAGCTCAGTTTATAAGCAGTTGATGGCCAAGTACAACGAGAACTACGACTCGGTAAACTACTACATGAACCAGAAGCATAAGGTTAAGCTCTTTGATTACAACGGCGGCCATTATGCCGAGATGAGTTCGCTCGACTCGATAGAATACATGCTCCACAAGATGCACTGTGGACTCATCGCTATTGACCCACACACTGGCGAGGTGAAAGCATGGGTGGGAGATGTCGATTACAAGACATGGCAATATGACAACGTTCGTGCTCAGCATCAGCCAGGCAGCACGTTCAAGCTATTTGTGTATAGTGCTGCGATGAAGGCAGGCATCAAGCCGTGCGACATGTATGTTGATGCGCCGCTTGCCAATCCTCTTGTGGATATTGACCCTGCAACAGGAACCGCCAAGCTATGGACGCCCAAGAACGCCAGTGGTAGGTTCTCCAACTCCAACATGACAGTGCGTTCGGCATTTGCCCGGAGCAACAACATTGTAGCTGTGAAGGTGGGTAACGATGTGGGAGTCAACAATGTCGCAGGTACTGCATTTGAGATGGGTGTCAAGTCAAATTTGGCCAGAACGCCATCCTTGTACCTCGGTTCCAGCGATGTGAACCTTATGGAGCTGGTGAGCTCCTACTGTACTGTAATAAATGACGGACAGCCCAAGAAACCCGTGCTTGTGACAAAAATCTACCGCACAAACAAGAACGGCGAGAAAGAAGAAATCTACAACAGCAAGGCCTTCGATGACCCCGACCGCGCCTTGTCGCATAGCCAGGCCTACTGCATGCGCAAGCTGCTTGAGGCGGTGTGCCGTGACGCTGGTGGCACTGGTGTGGCAATCAACAGCTATGTGAGCAACGTGGGAATTGGTGGAAAGACAGGAACGTCAGACAACTACACCGATGCCTGGTTTGTGGCGACCACCCCAAATTTGGTTTGTGGCGCTTGGGTGGGTGGCTCTTATCGCCAAATACACTTCAAGACGTCTCAGGGACAGGGAGGCAGAGCAGCATTGCCCATCGTGGGAGCCTTCTTGCGCAGAGTGCTGGCGAGACGCGATATGGCTTACTTGCACAAGCAGTTTGCCGCTGATTATGACCTTGACCGCCGTTTTTTTGCCTGCGAAGGCAGTCTCAACATTGGCGAAGATTTAGATCGCGACTCCTCATCACTTGGCTATGACACCTTAACCCCACAAAACTCTGCCGATGGCAGTTACGACAGCACTCGTTACATCCGCGACAAGGTGAATGAGGACATTTATGGTCCTGGCGGTGTGCCGCCCCGTAACGGCTCAAGTGACGATGACCGGCCTGTTGACCCGGCAATAGAGGAGCGTGTAAAAAATGCTTTTGGAAAGGGACAGTAGGCAAAATGACAAATCAGAAATTCGATAAAATATCAAACTCAATATATTATGGTTTACAAATATGATTATCTCATTATAGGTTCGGGCGTGGCAGGAATGAGCTTCGCTCTGAAAGTTGCCGGAACCGGCAAAGTGGCGCTCGTGTGCAAGAGTACGCTCGATGAGGCCAATACCGACCTCGCGCAGGGTGGTGTGGCAAGTGTCACAAATATGGAAGTCGATAACTTCGAGAAGCACATCCACGACACCATGGTTGCCGGCGACTGGCTCAGCGACCCCAAGGCAGTTGAGCAGGTAGTGACTCAAGCCCCCGAACAGATTCAAGCTCTGATAGAATGGGGCGTAGATTTTGACAAGAACGAGAGCGGAGACTTCGACCTGCACCGTGAGGGCGGTCACAGCGAGTTCCGCATTCTTCATCATGCCGACAACACAGGTCACGAGATTCAGCAGTCGCTCATCGAGGCAGTGAAGGCTCACGACAACATTGACATCTTCGACAACCACTTCGCCATTGAGATTCTCACCCAGCACCATCTGGGCAAGATTGTCACACGTCGTACCCCCGACATCCAGTGCTATGGGGCCTACGTTCTTAACCAGAAGACTGGCAAGGTAGATACCTTCCTCTCGCGCCTCACGCTCATGGCAACTGGCGGATGTGGCGCAGTATATCACACCACCACCAATCCGCTTATCGCCACTGGCGACGGCATTGCTATGGTGTATCGCGCAAAGGGCACGGTGCAGGACATGGAGTTCATCCAGTTCCACCCCACGGCGCTCTACCATCCTGGCGACCGTCCTGCCTTCCTTATTACCGAGGCGATGCGCGGCTACGGCGGCGTGTTGAGAAACCTTGCCGGTGAGGAGTTTATGCAGAAGTATGACCCACGCTTGTCCCTCGCACCCCGCGACGTGGTGGCACGCGCCATCGACAGCGAGATGAAGCAACGCGGTGAGGACCATGTGTTCCTTGACGTGACCCATAAAGACCCCGAAGAGACTAAGCACCACTTCCCAAACATCTACAAGCACTGCCTGGATATAGGCATAGACATCACCAAAGACTACATCCCCGTGGTACCTGCCGCTCACTACATGTGCGGAGGCATCAAAGTGGATTTGAATGCATGTTCGTCGATTGAGCGCCTTTATGCGGTAGGGGAGTGCTCTTGCACAGGACTCCACGGAGGCAACCGCCTAGCCAGCAACTCGTTGATTGAGGCTGTGGTGTATGCCGATGCTGCCGCCAAGCATGCTATCGCTTGCCGTAACCACTACGACTACCGCACCGACATTCCCGCTTGGGATGATAAGGGCACGCAACATCCCGAGGAGATGGTGCTCATCAGCCAGAGCGAGAAGGAGGTGGGCGAAATAATGAGCGCCTATGTGGGCATTGTGCGTAGCAACCTGCGTCTCGACCGCGCGTGGAACCGCCTCGACATCCTCTATCAAGAGACCGAGAAACTCTTCAAGGAGAGTACGGTGAGCCGCCGCATCTGCGAGTTGCGTAACATCATCAATGTTGGTTACCTCATCATGCGCCAGGCCAAGGAGCGCAAAGAGTCACGCGGACTCCACTACACCGTTGATTATCCGCCTAAGCCCAAGAGCGAGGAGGATTTGAAACTTTAAGCAATGCAGAATTCAGAATGCGGAATTGGGCTGTGCCTTGTTTGATTCACAATGCATAATTCATAATCATGAAACATCTATTTTTGATAACAATTACTATACTGACCTTGTTTAGCTGTAAGTCACAAAAGACTGGCGAGGAGACTTCAAATGTTGATGACGTGGCTGCGCAGGTGGTGAATTTTGATGGCATGAGTGCCTACAATCTTGTGAAGGCTCAGTGTGACTTCGGTCCGCGTGTGCCTGGTACTCCAGCACATAGCAAGTGCGCCGAATGGCTGGAGCAATCTCTCAACCAAAGTTGCGACACAGTGATTGTGCAGCAGGGACAAGTCACCACTTTTGACGGCAAGACGTTAAATATAAAAAACTTCGTGGGTAGCATCAATCCCAGCAACGACGATCGCATCTTGCTGCTTGCGCATTGGGACTGTCGTCCCTGGGCCGATAATGACCCTGACCCCGCTAAGCACAGAGAGCCAGTTATGGGTGCCAACGATGCCGCAAGTGGCGTGGCGGTACTCCTTGAATTGGCACGCCTGATGAAGGAGAAGAAACCAAACATTGGCGTGGATATCCTGCTCGTCGATGCCGAGGACTGGGGCACTAACGATGTGGAGGATTCTTGGGCTCTGGGCACGCAGTATTGGGCCAAGAACCCTCATGTGGCAGGCTACACAGCACGCTTTGGCATCCTGCTCGACATGGTAGGGGCTAAAGGCGCCAAGTTCTATAAAGAGTATGAGTCTCTGCAATTTGCTCCTACTGTAGTGGGTGAGGTGTGGGATATGGCTCATAATAGTGGCTACGGAGCCTATTTTGAGAATAACTTTGGCACAGCTGTCACCGATGACCACGTTGTGGTTAATGGTATGGGAATCAAGTGCATCGACATAATTGACACACGTCAAAACGGCGGTTTCTTTGAAGGCTGGCATACTACAGACGACACTATGAACTGGATAGACCAGGGCACACTAAAAGCCGTGGGTCAAGTAGTGGCGAATGTGGTTTATAGTTATTAGTTCACAGTTCATAGTTCACAGTTGATGCATATTGGAACAAAATGAGGCACATAGCGAGCGTTCGTCGAAGTTCTTGAAGGACTTGGGCATCTATGCCATCGGGAATCTGGGATCGAAGATCATCACATTTGCGATGGTTGCAGTCTATACGCACTTTATCGACAAGAGCGATATGGGCTATTATGACTTGTGCCTGACAATATTGTTCTTGATTCTTCCTTTCGTGACGTTGCAGTTGCGTGATGGCGCGTTCCGCTTCCTGCTGGAGACCAATGACGTAGAGCAGCGTAGCAGAATCATCACGTTCACCTATCGCACACTACTATATAGCACTGCAATCTCGCTCGTGGCGACACTGCTGCTGGCAATGTTCACCAGCATCGACTATGTGTGGTATTGTTTTGTGCTGCTCATTGTGATGTCGTTTTACGAAGTGATTACGCAAGTAGCTAGAGGCCTGGGCAATAACGTGGCTTTTGTGACGGCGGGAATTGTCTCGTCACTGGGAATTGGCGTTTTCAGCATCGTGTTTGTAGTAATCTTGCCGTGGGGCATTGCCGGCATCTTCATCTCCAATATCCTGGCGCGCATTGTGGCGCTTGCCTACTTGGAGATGCACATGAAGATTATCGCAACCTATTGCAAGTTCAAGATAAAAGTCAAGCAAGTGTCGCGCGACTTGATAAAGTATTCCCTGCCACTCTTGCCTGGCGCGCTATGCTGGTGGCTCACGGGTAGTAGCGACCGCTGGTTCATCAACCATTTTGTGGGTCTTGACGCCAATGGCGTGTATGCCGTGGCATTCCGTTTCAACAGCATCATTCTCATCCTTGCCACAATATTTTATCAGGCATGGCAAGAGACTGCTATCTTGCAGTATAACAGTCCCGACCGCGACAAGTTCTTCTCAAAGATGTTCAACACCTACATCGCAGTGCTTGCCATCTTGCTCACCGCCTACTCTTTCATTCTGAAGATTTGTTATCCCACCATTATTAGCGCTAATTATCAGGAGAGCGTTTACTACCTCTATCCGATGGGTATCGCAGCGGTGATTTTTGCTTTGTCGGCATTCTTCGATATGGGGTATCAGTGTGCCAAAGACACCATCAGCACGTTGCCCGCCATTGTATTTGCTGCTGTAGTCAATTTGGTGTGCAACTTGCTGCTTGTAAGATATTTTGGTGTGTATGGAGCCATCGCCACCTCAATTATTACCTATCTGGTGCTCTTCTTGTGGCGCATGCACGATATGAAGCGCTATTTCAAGCTCACTATCTATCGCAGCTCCATCATTGCCGTGGCGATAATCCTGATAGGGGCAATACCTTTCTACCTCATTGAATCAAGGTTGTTGCTATTTGCTTATATGACAGTTGCTTGCGTTGTGATGCTTATGGCAATGCCGAAAGATACAAGAGCAGAAGTGAACGACAAAATCCTGCGAAAAATAGGCATTTAAGCAATCATAGCATTAAACACACGTTAAAATAAATAAAATCCTATACACTTATAAT
>JAFZUL010000123.1 GCA_017618355.1 Muribaculaceae bacterium | reverse complement strand
TATAACACACGAAACGCACCTGATTGGGTGCGTTTCGTTGTTTATTAGTAACTGACGAGACATGTCTCGTCTCTACTATGCTTGATTAGTCCTTGATGAGGGTTGCGCCTTTCTTGAGGGCTTCCTCATTCATTGGGATGAGGTGCCAGTGACGCTCGGGAAGAGTCTTCTTCAAGCCCTTAAGCACGTTCTCGATGGTCACAACAGGTTTAACCTTGAGATAAGCGCCAAGCACAATCATGTTGAACGCCTTGCTGTTGTTAATCTCTATGGTAGCCTCGGTAGCCTCGATGCGATAAATCTTGATATCGGTGCGAGTGGGAGGCGTGTTGATGCCGTAACTGTCGTAGATGAGCACGCCGCCGGGCTTTACCATCTTCTCAAACTTGTCGAGACTCTGCTGGTTGAGAACCACTGCAGTGTCATACATGTTGAGAATTGGCGAGCTGATGCGCTCGTCGCTCACAATAACGGTAACGTTGGCAGTACCACCACGCTGTTCGGGACCATAAGATGGCATCCAAGTCACTTCCTTGTCTTCCATCAAGCCAGAGTAAGCGAGAATCTTACCCATTGAGAGGACACCCTGTCCTCCAAATCCTGCTATTACTATTTCTTCTTTCATGATTATTCATTTTTTAAATCACCCAATGGGTACTTAGCAAACATGTTCTCTTGTAGCCACTCGTTGGCCTTCACTGGAGTGAGTTTCCATCCAGTGTTGCAGGTGCTGACAACCTCAACAACCGAGCATCCCTTGCCATCCATACTGTTCTGGAAAGCTTTCTTGAGGGCAGCTTTGGTCTTGCGAACTGCGGCTGGGCTGTAAACGGTCTGGCGTGTTACGTAGCAAGTGCCGTCAAGCTGTGCCAGCAGGTTGCTGATTGCCAAAGGATAACCGTTAAGGTCGGCACGGCGGCCGTAAGGGCAAGTTGCGGTCTTCTGACCGAGCAGAGTGGTAGGAGCCATCTGTCCACCAGTCATGCCATAAATAGCATTGTTTATGAAGATGATGGTGATATTCTCACCACGGTTGGCGGCGTGGATAGTCTCGGCGGTACCGATAGCCGAGAGGTCGCCGTCGCCCTGATAAGTGAAGACGAGTTTGTCGGGCATCAGGCGCTTGGTAGCGGTAGCCATTGCTGGAGCGCGTCCGTGAGCGGCCTCAAGCCAGTCGATGTCGATGTAGTTGTAGGCAAACACAGCGCAACCCACTGGAGAAACGCCGATAGCTACCTCTTGGAGTCCCATTTCTTCGATAACCTCAGCAACGAGTTTGTGCACAACACCATGGCTGCAACCAGGGCAGTAGTGCATGTGTGCTTCGTTGAGAAGGCTCGGTCTCTTATAAACCCTATTCTCAGGGCGGATTATATCGTTAAGTTCCATAATGGTCTTGTAATGATTTATTGGTGATTATCCTAATTTCTTAATCAGTTTCTCTTTGAGCGCGTTGAGAATCTCGTCGGGAGCGGGCACGTTGCCACCCAGGCGGTGGAAGATGTCAACAGGATATTTGCACTCGGTAGCGAGCTTGATATCCTCGATGAGCTGACCTGCGCTGAGCTCTACGCTAAGGATACCCTTAACGCCCTCGGCAGCCTTGCGGATAGCATCTACTGGGAATGGCCACAGAGTGATTGGGCGAGCGATACCTACCTTGATGCCTTCCTCGGCAGCAAGCTCCATAGCCTTCTGGCTGATGCGAGCCATACTACCAAAGGCAACGATGAGGTAGTCGCAGTCGTCGGTATTAATCAACTCGCAGCGTTGCTCGTTCTTCTCAATCTCACGGTAAGTAGCCTGGAAGCGGTGGTTGTTCTCCTCCATCTTGTCGTCGTCAAGCTCAAGAGAGGTGATGATGTTCTTGGGACGCATACCCTTGCGGCCATTCACAGCCCAGGGGCAGTTCTCACGAATCCATTCCTCGGTGTGGCGTGGACGCTGCTCGGGGAGCACCACTTTCTCCATCATCTGGCCGATAACGCCATCGGCAAGAATCATCGACACTGCACGATACTTGAATGCCAAGTCCCATCCAAGTGCCACGAAATCTACCATCTCCTGCACCGAAGCGGGTGCGAGGGTAATCAAGCGGTAGTCGCCATGACCACCACCCTTAACTGCCTGGAAATAGTCGGCCTGCGAGGGGTGAATAGTACCCAGACCAGGACCGCCACGCATAACGTTAATCACCAATGCGGGAACCTCGCTGGCTGCCATGTAGCTCATTCCCTCCTGCATCAAGCTGAAGCCTGGACTAGAGGTAGAAGTGAGCACTGTTTTGCCGCACGAAGCACCAGCATACACCATGTTGATAGCAGCCACTTCACTCTCGGCCTGCAACACCACCATACCTGTGGTCTCCCAGGGCATTTCTTCTTCTAATTTCTCGAGAACCTCCGACTGCGGGGTAATAGGATAACCAAAATAACCGTCGGCACCATAGCGAATAGCAGCGACAGCGAGAGCCTCATTACCCTTCATTAATGTTACTTTATCGTTCATCGTTTCTACGGTTTTTGTTTTTTTAAGTTCATTACACTGGTTTACTTCTCCACAACACGATATACCTCAATGCAAGCGTCGGGGCACACGAGCGCGCAGCTCGAGCATCCAATGCACTTGTCGGGATTTGCCATGTAGGCATAATGGTAACCTCGGTTGTTAACTTCATTTTTCTTTAGGTCAAGCACACCGCTGGGGCAGGCCACAACACACAGGTTGCAGCCCTTGCAGCGCTCGGTGTTGACCGTTACTGCTCCATTAATTTTTGCCATAATATTTTAAAGTGTTTAGTTAAGTCTCGCAAAGGTACAAAACTTCTTACAATCTATCACTATTTTTTGTAAAGAATTTTTCAACAATCTTCAACAACAACGACTCTGCCTATTATCAAACAACAATAACAATATATAAACAACATGAGCAACACGCTTACTTGACATCAATAACATAATGCTCCCCAAGCCAACAACGACTTGGGGATGATTATTTGCTCTCTAAATATTCTTGAAAGCTCAATATATTCTTGAAAGCTCAATTTTGGTAAAATATCCTCCTAAATCAATATCAGTGCTGCAAGCGCTATTGCGATGATAGCTGTAATGCCCATTATGAGTGTCATCAAGGTGAAGGAACGGTAGCCGTCGGTAGCGCGAATGCCGCCGAAGCCGGTTACCACCCAGAAATAGCTGTCGTTGGCGTGAGAGACAGTCATAGCCCCTGCACCTATCGCCATCACAACGAGGGTAGCGGCAAGCGACGATGTGAAGCCGAGGGCGTGCATCATTGAGCCAGCATCGCTGAACATTCCCATAAGGCTCGCCGTGGTAGTAATCGCCACTGTAGAAGACCCTTGAGCCGACTTGAGGATGGCGGCAATGATGAAGGGGAAGACAACTCCGAGCACTGATAGGGAACCAGCATATTGCTTAATGATTTCAACAAAGCCACTCTCCATTATCACTGCTCCGAGCACACTTCCAGCGGCGGTGATAAAGATAATTGGGCCAGCGGTCATGAGCGAGTCGTTGATGATGCCGTAAGAGTGCTTGAGCAACTTGCGTTTCGCCAGCAGCGGCAGGCAGCACAGGAACGCCACCATTAGGGCGATGACGGGTTTGCCCAAGAATGCAAAAACCGTGGCGAGCCATTCGGGCATAGCCACGAGCGATGCCACGCTTCCCATCGCCATCAGCACCACCGGCACGATAATGGGCAAGAACGACAGCAATGCAGAAGGAGCGTTTTTGGCTTCTTCAGCGTTTTTGTCCTCATCAAGGTCAACTCCCACCGTTGTAATCTTCTTGCCAATCTTCCCTGCGAAGAAATAGGCAGGCACAAGCGAGATAAGCGAGATTACCACACCTACGACGATAACCATGAGAAGACTGTCGTCAAGACCCATCATGCCAGCAGCGGCAACAGGACCAGGTGTGGGAGGAATGAATACGTGCGAGGCAAAGAGTCCGGCACCCAGCGCAAGCATCAGGCTCGCCTGCGGAAGTGCAGTGCGCCGGGCAAGTGATTTGCCTATTGGACTCACAAGTACAAACCCGCTGTCGCAAAACACGGGTATCGACACTATCCAACCAATGAGCATCATCGCCAAGCGGGGAAACCTACGCCCCACTACCCTCTCTACGGCTCGTGCCATCGACAAGGCGGCACCTGTTTTCTCAAGCACGGTGCCGATGATGGTACCAAAGATTATCACAAGACCGATGCCTGTGAAAATGCTCGAGAAACCTTTGCCTATTACATCGGGTATAGACTTCAGTGGCACTCCAAGCACCACCGCCAGCAGCAACGCTGTGGCAATAATTGCAAGAAAAGGATGAATCTTCCAACGCGCTATGGCAACCACCATTATCAGGATGGCAATGACGAAAATGAATATTGAGGACATGGGAGTTTTTAGTTATCAGTTATTAGTTGTCAGTTATCAGTTTTTTAGAGTACTCTAGAGATTCTTGGATTTCTATTACAAATGTGGGATGCGAATAACACATCCCACATTTTTCATTAAACATATAAAACTTACTTAACTACCACTTTCTTGCCGCCTATCAGGTAGATGCCTGGACGGAGGCTTTGGGTAGCAATGTTTTGGTTCACGCCTTGCTTGAGAAGCTGGCCTTGCATGTTATAGACATTGACAAGCGCATTGGCATTATCCACATTCAGAGTCTCAACAGCAGTAACAGTTGATGCCGAGAGAGTATTAAGAATGTAGTTCTGGAATGGATAGTCATATTCCATAAGCATTGGGGCGGCACTGCTCCATGGCTCCTTGATTTGGACTACACCAAACACGTTGTAGTATGTGCCATTGACAGGTGTCCAACTCGACATCCATGAGTTGTCGAGCGTGAGGCTCTGGCCTTGAGGATAGGCAGAATATGCACGCAAAGCGTTGTCGTTAGCGTTGTAATAACCGCCCACATAAATCACCTCGTTAACCTTTGGAGCAAACTCCTCGGCAAGGTTATATGTATCTGGTGTCACAACAAATTCATAAGATGCTGCCTCGGGAGCCTGGTTCAGTGTGAGAGTCGGGATGAACTCCTTGCCAGTGAAGGATCCTTTGAGCGTTCCGGCAGCCACAGTATTCATCGCAGCCAGAGCATTGTAGTAGCTGCCAGCATCCACCTTAATCCAATTACCGTAGCCATCGCTGAGGAACGCCAGGCCATCGCTTGGTACCACCTCAACCACCGAGAGATCATCGGCGATAACATATTCGTTGCCGTTCTCGCCTTCGCTAAGTACAGAAGCCAGCGGAGTGCCAAGATAAGGAATCTCATCAGTGTAATGGATGGTGAAATTGTCGATATATGTCTTATATGACGTTGCGCCTGCACTCATGCTGATGCGGTATCGAGCAGGCTGAATCATGTCGAAGTAGTACTGCAAAGTGGCAGAAGAGTTAGCCCCTACAGTCGTAGTAGTTTCATCGTTAGAGTTAGCAATAGCAGTCCATGACACACCTTTATCGGTAGAACAGTAGAGGATGAACTTGGCGGCGGTAGTCGAAGCGTTGTAAGCGTCAAAAGTAACCATGTAGCTCACATAGCGCACATCCTGGGTCATAGTGAGCGACGATGGCTTCTTCATCACTGTGGCATGTTCACCGTCGCAATATTCGCTGCTAGGCGCGGTGACATAGCAGTTGACGAATTTCCACTTGGAATAAACACCTTGCACATCATCGGCGGGTGGTGCGGTGACAACCGCCATCTCCTCAAAGTCTTCGACAACACTATGCAGTGAGTTATCGTCGCCAACGTTGAAAGTAATGACTCCGTCGTTTTCTTGAATGCTTGTGATATTATACTGGCATGGATTGCCATTCCAAGTCAGGAGGTTTGGAGTGGTGGTGTTGGTAATGAGGTTAGCACCTGCGGGAAAGGCATCGCTCGCCTGCTCAGTTCCGGTGCCATTGCCGGCACGCAGCAGCACATAGTAGTTGTGACTTGGATCGCAGTTCACATCGTTGCTATACCATACCGAGGTGTTAGTAGAATCAACTCGACAGATGATCATACCATGTCCCGGCGCGTAGGTGTCCCACTTGGTGTTCTGACGGTTCTCGAGATAGAACTTAACATTTGCCTCGGGGCTGTTGATGATATAACCCTCGCCTGAAGAACCAATCTGATTCAAAGAATATGTGCCAGTGGCATTGATGACCTGAGCATTGGCAAATCCCAACGAGTAACGGTCGTAGAGGCTGTAGGCCACTGGTGTGCGGGAGTTGTTCTGGTAGCCTCCGCCTGCCATGAGATCCCAGTCACCAGGATGCTGGCTTTGGCCACCGCCGTCTTCATAGTCGGTATCGTATAAATCTGGCAAACCTAGCACATGGCTGAACTCATGACACATGGTACCTATGCCGTCAAGCACACCATAATATACTGGATAGACATACTCGGTGGAGCAGGCATAAGAGCGAGCGCGCTTGCCGTCGAGGACAACATTCTGCCAATAAAGGTCGCTCGCGTGGGGCCACAGGTGAGTGCTGGAGCCGTCGCTGTTTGCACCGCTGCCAGCACCAATGAAATATATCATATCGATATTGCCATCGTTGTCGGTGTCATACTGAGAAAAATCAACTTGGGGATTAATCTGATTAAGAGCCGCAGCCCAAATTTCACCGGTGTTGTTCCACTTTTGGTGGTCATCGACCGAGTAGTTGGTCAATGTAACAGGACCATACACGTCGAATGTGGGGCTGAAGCGGCCCTGACTGTTGTCGGTGAAATAGTCGCGGATGCTACCGGTGCAGGCGCCGTAAGGGTTTGGGGTGCCATCCTCGTTAGTGAAACCAGTGTAATTCACCTCGTTGACCATACGGTCGTAAAAATTCTGCATATCGCTGCGAGAGAATGCGCAGTCGTAATAGTCCACAAGGACAATAAGTCCACGGAAGTTGTTGTAGTCGTAGGCTTTAGTACCATTTGCCTTAGTATTGGCATCGATTGAAGCACGTTTCTGCTTGCCATTGCGGGCATCGACTTTGCTGAAAATGCCCTTCTCAAGGGTGTTCACAAACTGCATCTCGGTAGCCGAGCGCTCTGCCTCGTTGTGGGCAATCACTTTGCTTGGCACGAGATCATCGTTCAGGCTTTGAGCATATACGAAATACCCGGCCTCGTTGCGCACTATGGTGTAGCCATCGACAGTGGTCTGGTAGTTAAAGAACTCGTCGCCAACGATTCTTATCGTCAACGGTGTGCCATCAGGCTGAGTGACCTGAATGGGTGTTGGGATAGCCGGCACCGCAAGTGCAGCAAACGCCACAAGGGCACAAGCCATAAAAGTAAAGATTTTTTTCATGATTTTGAGATATTTAATTGTGTATTTGATATTATGCTACATTGGCATTTTGTCAACAATCTGCAAAGGTAAACGAAAATTTGATTTCATGCAATATTTATACAAGTTTTTCTTGAAAGAGGCGTTTCACTAACATTTCGCAAGCTGACGCTCGAAACACTCCAACACCAACCACACACCAACACAAAAAACTGAAAAATATTTTTCAATACTCTTTTATAAACTTTTATATCAAACTCAGCACGTAAAAAACTAAAAACTGAAAACTTTTTTGTACCTTTGCAGTTTGAAAAATGCCCGATGTAGCATTTTTAACTCTAAATCATTGAATAACATATTTATATCTCAATCTATTATGGCAGAGAACAACGAAATAAAACCCGTAGAGGAGAAGAAAGTCCTCAATTTTGTACAGCAAATCGTTGCCGATGACTTGGCAGCAGGTAAGAATGGCGGACGCCTTAACACACGTTTCCCACCCGAGCCTAACGGCTATCTCCACATTGGCCACGCTAAGGCTATCTGCATGGACTTCGGTGTAGCCGAGATGTTTGGCGGCACCTGCAACCTGCGCTTCGACGACACCAATCCTCAAAAGGAGGACACCGAGTATGTTGAGTCTATCAAGCGCGACATCCACTGGCTGGGCTACGACTGGGAAGACCGTCTGTACTACGCAAGTGATTATTTTGAAAAACTCTACGACTTTGCCATCGACCTCATCAAGAGAGGCTTAGCCTACGTTGATGACCAAACTAGCGAGCAAATTGCACAGCAAAAGGGCACACCCACCCAGGCAGGTACCGAGAGCCCATATCGCAACCGCAGTGTGGAAGAGAACCTCGACCTCTTTGAGCGCATGAACGCTGGCGAGTTTGACGAGGGTGCCCGTGTGCTTCGCGCCAAGATTGACATGGCGTCGAGCAATATGCACTTCCGCGACCCAATCATGTACCGCATCATCAAGACTCCTCACTGGCGCACAGGCACCAAGTGGAAAGTATATCCCATGTATGACATCGCGCACGGCCAGAGCGACTACTTCGAGGGCGTGACCCACTCTATCTGCACTCTGGAGTTTGTGCCTCACCGTCCACTTTACGACTACTTTGCCCACCTGCTGGCTGGTGACACTGTTGACCAGTATTGCCCTCGCCAGATTGAGTTTAACCGCCTGAACCTCACCTACACCGTGATGAGCAAGCGCAAACTCCTGCAACTGGTGAAAGAAGGTTTGGTTGCTGGTTGGGACGACCCACGTATGCCGACCATCTGTGGCCTGCGCCGTCGTGGCTACACTCCACAGTCAATCAAGAACTTCCTCGATGACATTGGCTACACCAAGTATGAGGCGTTGAACGATATCGACCTGCTCGAGCACAACATCCGCGAAGACCTGAACAAGAATGCTAACCGCGTGTGCGCCGTTATCAACCCCGTGAAGGTAGTAATAACTAACTATCCCGAGGATAAGGTGGAGATGCTCGCTATGGACAACAACCCCGAGCAGGAGAATGCCGGCACTCACGAGATGCCTTTCTGCCGCGAGATCTACATCGAGCGCGATGACTTCATGGAAGAACCTCCCAAGAAATTCTTCCGCTTGACTCCAGGCAAGGAAGTGCGCCTGAAAGGTGGATATATCATAATGTGCAACGACGTGGTAAAAGACGCCGAGGGCAATATCACCGAGATTCACTGCACTTACGACCCTGACACATTAAGCGGCACACCTGGCAGCATGCGCAAGGTAAAAGGCACTCTGCACTGGGTATCGGCACGTCACGCCGTAGATGCCGAGGTACGCCTCTACGACCGCCTCTTTGCCGTTGAGAATCCTTCGGCCGAGAGCGAGAAAGATTTCCGTGAACTACTTAACCCCGACTCTCTGAAAGTTGTGACCAATGCTAAAGTTGAGCCTTATTTGGCCGAAATCGCCAAGCCTGAAGATAAGTTCCAATTCCAGCGCATAGGCTATTTCTGCGTGGATCTTGACAGCACCCCCGAGCACCTCGTCTTCAACCGCACCATCACGCTTAAAGACAGCTGGGCTAAGGCACAGAAGAAATAAGTGATAAGTGTTAATTGTTAAGCATTTCACCCTCCACACTTAACTCTCAACTCTCCACTCTAAACTCTCCACTCTAAACTGAGAACATGCTTCACAAGGAACTAGTAGATAAGCTATCTAAATCACTCGGTCGTAACAAGAGTGACATCAATAAACTGCTGGAGGCTCTGGGCAACGTTGTTGTGGAACGTTGCTCGGAGCTTGACAGCATAACTGTGCCACGACTCGGAACGATAGAAGCTGTGAAGCATAACGAGACAGTTGAGAAAAATGAGGAAACTGGCAAACGAATGCTCCTGCCACCTCAAGTAGAGATACTGTTCACTACGAGCAATGTGCTCAAAAAACGCCTCAACCAGTCATGAAAGAGAAGATAGCTTTTCCACATCTGGTTGGGCTAGTGGCTGAGAAAGCAAGCACTACCGAGCGCATGAGCGAGCTGTTCCTGCAAGAGCTGTTTGCCGTCGTAACACAAGAACTCGCCGAGGGCAAATCGGTGACAATAAAGGGTCTAGGCACCTTTAAGACTGTAAAGGACGACTCTATAAAAGATGTCGTCTTCTCTCCCGACAAAGAACTCTCCGAGGCCGTAAACGCACCATTCTCGCAGTTTGAAGCAGTGGAGCTATGCGACGAGGTGACCGATGAGATGCTCAACGAGGTTGATGCTAGCATGGAGTCAGCCCCCAAAGAACAAGAGCCGCAAGAAACTCCCGCCCAAAATGATAATGCCGAGCAAATAGAAGAAGAACAAGCACAAGATGTAGTGACAGAAGATGCTCCTATTGCTGTGCAAGAGGAAAACGCTCAAAAAGAAGATACTCCTCAAGCATTATCCATCCCTGTTCAAGAAGAAGACACACAAGAGACAAAGCCAGAAAGCTATCGCAAATGGCTCATCGCCGCAGCTGTTGCCTTTGCTCTTATCGCAGCTTGGTATTTCTATACTCACCGCAGTAAAGACCATAGCGACAAGGCAACAGAGACCACTCAAGTCGCAAAAAATGACACTACGACCAATGCTGAAGCCACTAAGCCACAACCTGTTGTCACCGACACCATAGGCAATGGGAATGTCCTCTTCACAATGGCAAAGAAGCACTACGGCGACCAAGCGTTTTGGGTATATATCGCGCGTGAGAACCAAGCGCAATACCCCGACTACCGCAAGATAAAAAGCGGGGCGATTCTAGTGATTCCACCCGCTGAAAAATATGGTATCAACAGCGACAGCAAGCAGAGCCTTAAGCAAGCCAACGCTGAAGCGATGAAGCTCTACAAAGAAGTGAAAGCTGCCGATGTGAACAATGTCAGCACTAACGAAGAGAGCAAGGATGAAGAAAAGGCTAAACCTCAAACTACAAAATCTGTAAAGAAGCCCGTCAAGAAGCATTCTTCAAAATATACTCACTACAAAAAGCGCCAAAAGCGTCGCTATCACCGATAAAATCACCTAAATTGTAACAGCTATGAATGGCAAACACATATGCGAGAGACTTAAAGATATAAGGTTGAGCATCGCTCAAGCCAATGACATTGATTACACTCCCGCCCAATGCGAGCACAAGGGTGATTGCTCGGGCACTTGTCCGGCATGTGAGAAGGAAATGCGTTATATTGAGCGTCAACTGCTTCGACGCCAAGCCATTGGCAAAGTAGCTATGGTAGCTGGACTGGCTCTAGGGGCAACAAGCATTTCTCCCGCATTGGCGCAAACTCAAGTTCAACCCAGCACCGCCATACATCAAAGCGTTGAGCCGAAACTCGAAGATTATGCACCTGGCAACAATGCAGCTATTGTAGTGCGTGGACGGGTCATCGACGAAACTGACCGCGAACAACTGATAGGAGCAACCATCAGTATTTTTGATGAAAAAAACAAGCGGACACGTTACGCTACCGTTACCAATTTTGATGGAAGGTTTGCAATCAGAGTGCCGAAAGGCTATAAAGTGCAGATTGATTATGTGGGATATGAGACAGAAAAATTGACCCTCAACGAAGCCAATGATAACTTGCTGATAGTTATGAAAGACAGTGAAGATGTTTTGGGCGAAGTTATGTATCTTCCCCCAAAAATGCCCGATGTCGATGCCGACATCTATGAAAAACGTTATTGATAATCTACATCCCTAATTGCGCATTTGTAATTGTGCATTATGCATTGCGCATTATGCATTTGTAAACGCGTTCCACCCTTGCGCACGAATTTCTAGCTCGGTGTCGTCGCGGGCTACCATGTAGGCGCCGAGTTCGGGTTTAGTGATGCGGCCAATGAGTCTCGCTGTCTTCATCTGCTCTACCTTCTCATGCTGTGTGAGCGGCACAGTAAAAAGCAACTCATAATCCTCTCCGCCGTTCATAGCGGCGGTGACGAGGTTCATGTTCAACTCCTCGGCCATTACGGCGGTCTGGTAGTCGATAGGTATGCGGTCTTCATATACCCTGCACCCTACCCCGCTCTCTTTGCAGATGTGCAGCAACTCACTTGATAGGCCATCGCTTACATCCATCATGGCAGTAGGTGTTATGCCTAGCTGTCGCATCTCGGCAATGACGTCGGCTCGTGGCTCTGGTTTGAGTTGTCGCTCAAGCAGATACTCACGACCAGCGAAGTCGGGCTGGAAATCCTCTTGTCCTGCACCTGCCACTCGCTCACGCTCAAGCAGTTGCAGACCCATATATGCAGCTCCGAGGTCGCCACTGACACATATCAGGTCGGTATCGTGTGCTCCGCTGCGATACACAATCTCACCATCTTGCGCCTCGCCAATGCAGGTGATGCTGATAAGCAATCCAGTCACCGATGCCGATGTGTCACCTCCAACCAAATCCACACCATATCGCTCGCATGCGGCATAGATTCCAGCATACAACTCGTTGATATGCTCCACAGTGAAACGCTTAGAGATTCCCAGCGACACGGTAATCTGACGCGGTGTGCCGTTCATGGCATAAATATCGCTAAGATTTACCGCTACCGCCTTATAGCCCAAATGCTTGAGCGGCGTGTAAGTAAGGTCGAAATGAATACCCTCAAGCAGCAGGTCGGTGGTGACAAGAGTGCGCTTGCCGTCATAGTCAAGCACAGCGCAATCATCACCCACGCCACGCAGCGTTGATGCGTTTTTAACCTTGAAATCACGTGTCAAATGGTCGATAAGACCAAACTCTCCCAAACTGGATATCTCTGTCTCACTCATATCTAATATTTTTTATCTCTAAAACAATCAAAAACCACAGATTATTCTGAGTACGAAAAAAAGAAAAGTCAGAATAATCTGTAGTTTATTTCAACATATTGACCAGGTTATTACACCTCGTCGAGGTTGTTGATAACCTCTGTCACCATCAGGGTCATAATGGGCTCAGCCTTAGTAGCTGCCTGCTGGACTTCCTCATGAGATACGTCAACGAAGATGCCCTCGCCGCCGAGGTCGGTAATGACGCTCAAGCCAAACACTTCCATGTCGGCGTGGCGAGCCACAATCACCTCGGGTACAGTGCTCATACCCACTGCGTCGCCGCCAATGCGATAGAAGTAGCGATATTCCGATGGGGTCTCAAAAGTGGGGCCTTGAGTGCCAACATACACACCTTCCATCAATCTCACTTTATTTTTCTTGGCAATCTTGCGTGCCATATCCAAAATGCGGTGGCTGTAGGCCTCATTCATAGCTGGGAAGCGTGGGCCAAGCTCGTTGTAGTTCTTGCCGCGCAAAGGATGGTCGGGGAAGAGGTTGATATGGTCGGTGATGAGCATCACGTCACCCACGCGGAAGTCGGGGTTCATGCCGCCAGCGGCATTGCTTACGCACAGCACCTTAACACCAATTGCCTTCATCACACGAATGGGGAAGGTGGCCTCCTTCATCGAGTAGCCCTCGTAGTAATGGAAGCGTCCCTGCATCGCCATGACAAATTTCTTGCCCAGCATACCAAAGATGAGCTGTCCTTTGTGACCCTCAACGGTAGAAACTGGAAAGTTAGGTATCTCGCCGTATGGTATGGCGACTTTGATGTCAATTTTGTCAGCGAGGTTTCCAAGTCCTGAGCCAAGCACGATAGCCACTTTTGGCATTTCACCGCCCACTTTCTCCTTAAGGAATGTAGCGGTTTCTTGGATTTTTTCTAGCCAATTAATTTCTTTAGACATAATGTTTTAATGTATTATGGTTTGTTAATAAGTTAATAAGCGTGTCTATTCTTTCTGTAAGGAATGAACGTCACTCTAATCCTCGTGAGCCGAGATTAAAGTCTGCAGCTCATAGATGAAGTCGCGGTCCTCATAATTGAGGAAGTCGGCCTGAATAGGAATGAAATAAATCATGTCGCGACAGGTTGGTGGGAAATAGGGGCTGTTAAGGATGCGCACCGCATCTTTCTCGGTGGTGATAATGTACTTATGCTTTCCCTCAAGTTCTTTAAGCACCTTGAAGATGTAATTGAAGTCTTTGCGTGTGTAGGTGTGATGGTCATCGTAGTGTATCACCTTGAGACGAGTGCCAAACTGCTTCAGGTACTTAGTGAAGGGGCGCGGATTAGCAATGCCGGCAACGCCAAGCAGCAGGTCGTCCTTGTCGAGC
>JAFZUL010000011.1 GCA_017618355.1 Muribaculaceae bacterium | reverse complement strand
CCGTTTGCTTGACGGCAATGGCTCAGACGCCACGAGTGAAAGGCGACGTGAATGGTGATGGCAGTGTGACCTCTGTCGATGTCACGGCACTTTATAATTTCCTGCTTAATGGCGACGATAGTGGTCTCGCCAATGGCGATGTTGACGGCGACGGATATGTCACCAGCGGCGACGTGACCTTTGTTTATAACATTCTGCTCGGCATTGAGCCTGCCGAAGAAGAGCATGAGTATGTTGACTTGGGCTTGCCCAGCGGCACGCTGTGGGCGACGACAAACGTGGGAGCCGATAAGCCTGAGGATTATGGAGACTACTTCGCTTGGGGCGAGACAGCACCAAAGGACTTTTATGACTGGAGCAACTACAAGTGGTGCGACGGGAGCAATTACACGTTGACCAAGTACTGCGTTGACAGCTATTATGGCAATGACGGCTTCACTGACGGCAAGACCGAACTTGACCCCGAAGACGATGCGGCAACAGCTAACTGGGGTGCTGAATGGTGCATGCCCACAATAGAGCAGCAAGATGAACTTCTTACTGAATGTACATGGGAGAAGAAGACCAGGAACGGTGTGGATGGTTATCTGGTGACCAGCAAACACAATGGCGCGTCGTTATTTTTGCCGGCAGCCAGCGTTCGAGTGGAGAATTATTTGATTCAAGAACCCTATTGGGGCAGCTATTGGTCGCGCACGCTCTACGTTGATAAGCCAGACTGTACCTACGCCTTATACTTTGATACATTTAACAAGGACTCTTTTTTCTATGAGCGGTACTTTGGTCAAAGTGTTCGTCCAGTGCGCGTGCAAGAGAAAGAGCATGAATATGTTGACATGGGATTGCCCAGCGGCACTTTGTGGGCGACGACTAACGTGGGTGCCGATAAACCTGAGGATTATGGCGACTACTTCGCATGGGGCGAGACAGCACCTAAGGATGTCTATGACTGGAGCACCTACCAGTGGTGCAATGGTGCCCATAACACGCTGACCAAGTATTGCGCCAACAGTTCGCATGGCTACAATGGTTTTGTCGATAACTTGACCGAACTTGAACCCGAAGACGATGCCGCAACAGCCAACTGGGGTGCGGAGTGGTGCATGCCATCGAAGGACCAAATTCAAGAGTTGCAGGCGAACTGTACTTGGGAATGGACGCAGAGGAACAATGTGGACGGCTACCTTGTGACCAGCAACCTTAACGGAGCCACCTTGTTCTTCCCGGCTGCAGGCTACAACAATAACTCGCCCACTGCCGTCGGCACACGCGGCTACTATTGGTCACGCACACATTACGGAAAAACATCTTATTTAGCCTACAATCTCCTTTTTTCTACGACCAACGTGGGCTGTGGCACCGATGGACGTAATTTCGGTAGGAGTGTCCGTCCAGTGCGTGTTCAAGAGAAAGAGCATGAGTATGTTGACTTGGGGTTGCCAAGTGGCACGCTGTGGTCGAAGACTAACGTGGGTGCCGATAACCCCGAGGACTATGGTGACTATTTCGCCTGGGGCGAGACCACACCAAAGGATGTCTATGACTGGAGCACCTACCAGTGGTGCAACGGGAGTGAAAACTCTTTGACCAAGTACTGCACTAAAAGCGACTACGGTTACAACGATTTTGTCGATTATATGACCGAGCTTGACCCCGAGGACGATGCCGCAACAGCCAACTGGGGCGAGGAGTGGTGCATGCCGTCACAGTCCCAGCTTCAAGAGTTGATGGATTTCTGTACATGCCAGTGGACTACGCTGAACGACGTGAATGGCTATCTTTTCACCAGCGACATCAACGGTGCTACGCTGTTCCTGCCGGCTGCTGGATACCACAATGGGGCGCCTTTGAGCTGCAATGGAACGAACGGCTTCTATTGGTCACGCACGCTAAACGTTGAGTCTCCGCACATCGCTACTGATCTTTACTACGATAATGAAGACTTTATGATATGGGGTTGGGGCTCTAGGTTCCTTGGCCTTAGCGTTCGTCCAGTGCGCAAGCTAGAGCATGAGTATGTTGACTTGGGGTTGCCAAGTGGCACAAAGTGGTCGAAGACGAACGTGGGTGCTGATAAACCTGAGGACTATGGAGACTATTTCGCCTGGGGTGAGACCACTTCAAAGGAGAACTATTCTTGGAGCACATACCAGTGGTGCAACGGCAGTTATAACCAGATGACCAAGTATTGCACCGACAACTCTTATGGCTACAATGGCTTCACTGATGACAAGACAGAGCTTGACCCTGAAGATGATGCCGCCACTGCCAACTGGGGTGAGGAATGGTGCATGCCATCATTCGACCAGATTCAAGAGTTGAAAGATAACTGCACAACAGAGTGGATAACGAGAAACGGTGTCAATGGTCGTTTGTTCATTAGCAACATTAATGGTGAGACGCTGTTCATCCCTGCTGCTGGCTACCGCGACGGAAGGTCGCTTGACAACGTTGGTTCGTCAGGCAGCACTTGGTCGCGAACGCTTGACACATATATCCCAGACTACGCTTACTACTTGTCCTTCGGTTCGGAAGAAGTGATCTTGTTCGGTTTCGACCGCAGTAGAGGCCGCAACGTGCGCCCGGTGCATGTGCAATATCCAGTGCATAAGTGTGTCAACTTAGGATTGCCTAGCGGCACGCTATGGGCGACGATGAATATTGGAGCTAGCAGTCCAGAGGACTATGGCGTCTACTTCTCCTGGGGCGAGACCATGAATAAGATTAAATATCGTGAGTACGACTATCTGTGGTACGAAGCCATCGAATTAGGCGGCTATGACTATTTCTTACTTACCAAGTACTGCACAGACAGTAACTATGGCTATGACGACTTTGTGGATAACAAGACGGAGCTTGATGCTGAGGACGATGCCGCAACCGCCATCTGGGGTCCAAAGTGGCGCATGCCGTCAAATGACCAGATACAAGAGTTGATTGATAACTGCACATCGCAATGGACGACTATGAATGGAGTTAATGGCCGCTTGTTCACCAGCAACTTCAATGGTGCTTCACTCTTCTTGCCGGCTGCTGGCTACTGCTGGTATGCAGGGCACTACGACATAGGCTCATCCGGCAACTATTGGTCGCGCACGCTTGATAGCACCTATCCTAATTCCGCCTGCCGCCTGGGTTTCGATTCGGGCAGCGTGAACTGTAACGACTACTCTCGCTACTACGGTCGCAGTGTTCGGGCTGTGCGTATGCCATAGGATTAGTGCCTTTTCCTAAAAAAATCATAAATAGTGAGGTTTAAATGCAAGAACAGGCAGCTCTCTGAGTCGCCTGTTCTTTTTTTGCTGTTTTCTGGTAGCTCATATCACAAGAAAAATGTGACATGGTGGCAGATTTTGTCACCTATTTGCATTTTGTTTTCCCAGATGTGGCAGTAATAAGTTTGGCACGGAATTTGTTAAATTGCGAGGTGAAAAATCGCGAAAAAGCGAATATCAACCAGAAATTAATAACAAATAAACAAATATAATTATGGGAAAAATTATTGGTATTGATTTAGGAACAACCAACTCATGCGTATCGGTTCTTGAAGGCAAGAACCCGGTTGTGATTCCTAACAGTGAAGGCCGTAACACCACCCCTAGCGTGGTGGCTTTTGTTGACGGCGGTGAACGTAAAGTAGGTGACCCTGCAAAGCGTCAGGCTATCACCAATCCCACTCGCACAGTTTATTCTATCAAGCGTTTCATGGGCGAGACCTACGACCAGACTCAGAAAGAGATTGAGCGAGTACCTTACAAAGTGGTGAACAACGGCAGCAATCAGCCCCGTGTCGAGATTGACGGCCGCCAATATACACCACAAGAGATTTCGGCAATGATTCTCCAAAAGATGAAGAAGACCGCTGAGGACTATCTTGGAACTACCGTTACCGATGCGGTGATTACCGTTCCTGCTTATTTCAACGACTCGCAACGCAAGGCAACTAAAGAGGCTGGCGAAATCGCCGGATTGAACGTGCAACGCATCGTTAACGAGCCCACTGCAGCCGCATTGGCCTATGGTCTCGACAAAGACCAGAACGACAAGCGCATCGCAGTATTTGACTTGGGTGGTGGTACATTCGATATCTCTATCCTTGAGCTTGGCGACGGCGTGTTTGAGGTTAAGTCAACCAATGGTGACACACACCTTGGAGGTGACGACTTCGACCAGCGCATCATCAACTGGCTCGCCGAGGAATTCCAGCGTGACGAGGGTATAGACCTTCGCAAAGACCCAATGGCTCTGCAGCGCTTGAAAGAGGCTGCCGAGAAGGCAAAGATTGAACTCTCCAGCTCGATGAGCACCGAAATCAACCTGCCTTACATCATGCCGGTGAATGGAATTCCCAAGCACTTGGTTAAGACTTTGAGCCGCGCTAAGTTTGAACAACTCTGCGATGACCTTATCCAGAGCACCATCAAGCCATGCGAGCAGGCATTGCGTGACGCCAACTTGAGTCCAAGCGACATCAACGAGGTGATTCTTGTGGGTGGTTCTACCCGTATCCCAGCTATCCAGCAGATTGTTGAGCGCTTCTTTGGCAAAGCTCCTTCGAAGGGCGTGAACCCCGACGAGGTGGTTGCTGTGGGCGCCGCTATCCAAGGTGGTGTGCTTAGCGGTGACGTGAAAGACGTGTTGCTGCTTGATGTAGTTCCACTGAGTGTGGGTATTGAGACTCTGGGTGGCGTGATGACTAAGCTTATCGACGCAAACACCACCATACCAACTCGCAAGAGTCAGGTGTTCTCAACCGCTGCCGACAACCAACCCAGCGTGGAAATCCACGTGCTGCAGGGTGAGCGCCCCATGGCCCGCGACTGTAAGACTTTGGGTATGTTCCACCTCGACGGCATTGCTCCCGCACCTCGTGGTATTCCTCAGATTGAGGTGACCTTTGAGGTTGATGCCAATGGTATCATGAATGTGAGCGCTAAGGATAAGGCTACTGGCAAGGAGCAAAGCATCCGCATTGAGGCTTCGAGCGGCTTGAGTGACGCCGAGATTCAGCGCATGAAGGATGAGGCAAGCGCCAATGCTGCTGCCGATGCCAAGGAAAAAGAGCGCATCGACAAGATTAATAGTGCCGACGCCATGATTTTCCAGACCGAAAAGAGCCTTAAAGACCTCGGTGACAAACTTCCTGCCGACAAGAAGAGCCAGATTGAGACAGCCCTCGGCAAACTCAAAGAAGCACACAAGAACCAGGATGTTGACGCCATCGACGTGGCTATGAAAGAACTTGAGGCAATTTTCCACGAAGCATCTCAGCAGATGTATAACCAAGCAGGTGGCGCACAAGGCGGACCAGGTGCTGGCTTCAATCCAGGTGCTGGTTTTGATCCAGGCGCAGCAGGCTTTGGTGGAAACCCAGGTTCAGGCCCACAAGGCGGCAACAAGGGCGGTGATTCTACTCAAGATGTTCCTTACGAGGAAGTATAATAATCACTAACAAATAATGGGTCCCATGACACCTTGTGATGCCATGGGGCTCATATTTTACTGGCAAATAGGAAATAAAAATGAAAAACTTTGCTTTTCATTTTGTATTTCAACGGATTTGCAGTAACTTTGCGCGCTCAAATTAAAGCGAGAAAAAATATTGCAATAAAATACTTATTAAGAAAGAAATGAACGTAACATTAGACAAGACCGGTAACGTGACAGGCGTGCTCACGATATCGTTAGTTGAAGAAGATTATCAAGCCGAAGTTAAGAAGCAATTATCACATTTGAATCGCGTGCGTCCTCTTAAGGGTTTCCGTCCAGGTCATGTACCAGCAGCATTGCTCAAGAAGCAATATGGCGGGCAAGTGACAGCCGAGGTAGTAGATGAGGTTGTCAGCCGCGAGTTATCAAAATACATTCGTGAGAATAACCTTGACTTGCTTGGCGAACCAATGCTTTCAAAAGACACCAAGGTAGATTTGGTTAGCGAGAAGAACTTTGATTTCAAGTTTGACCTCGGCTTCGCTCCAGAGTTTGAAATAAAGCTTGACAAGCGCGTGAAGATACCTTATTACACCATTGAGGTTAGCCAGGAGATGATCGACAAGCAGAATGAGGCCTATAAGAAACGTTTTGGCACTCAGGTTCCTGGTGAGGTCTCAACCGAAGATGCCTTGCTTCGCGGTTCGCTTACTGAGCTTAACGAGGATGGCACCGTTAAGGAAGACGGAATAAAAGTTGAGAGAACTATTATCTCCCCAAAGTATCAGAAAGACGAAGACGAGAAAGCTAAGCTGATTGGCTTGAAAGTAGCCGACGAGGTAAAAATCAATCCTTATAAGGGTGCTGGAGGCAATATCACCGAGCTTGCATCGATGCTTGCAGTTGATAAGGATAAAGCCGAAGTCAAGAGCGACTTCACTTTCAAGGTTGACGAGATTCTGGTCAACAAGGACGCCGAGATGGGTCAAGAACTCTATGACATGGTGCTTGGTAAAGATGTAGCCAAGAGTGAGGAAGAATATTTGGCCAAAATTAAAGAGATGCTTGCAGGTCAGTTGAAGAGCGACAGCAACTATCGCTTCACTATTGATGCCGAGACAGTGCTGAAGAAGAAAGTGGGCGACCTTGAGCTCCCCGACGACTTCCTGAAACGCTATCTTCTTTCGACCAATAAAGAGGCCGATGCCGCTAAGATTGATGAAGAGTATCCCCGTACCCGCGAGGAGATAGTATGGCAACTTATCAAGGAGAAGATAGCAAAGGCTTATGACGTGAAAATCGAGAAAGAGGATCAGATGCGCCTCGCTCGCATCTTTGCTTCGCAGCAGTTTGCGCAGTATGGCATTGGCAACGTGCCCGATGAGACCCTCGACCGCTATGCTGGCGAGTTGATGGAGAACAAGGACTATGCCCGCGAGATTACGCGCCGTGCCTTTGAGGACAAAGTGTTTGCTACTATTCACGACAACGTGTCGCTCACAGAGAAGAACGTTACTGTAGAGGAGTTTAACAAACTCTACGAAGAGAAGAAGTAAACATTCCTTCTATAATCTTATATGTGGCAGCCATCAACATGGTTGCCACATTTTTTTGGATGAATTAGGCGGCGTTTCGGAAATAAATAACGTGAGTTCGATGAAAATAATTTGCTGTGTATCAGCTGCTCCCCTAAGATAGGGGAGCTGGCACGAAGTGACTGAGGGGTATGAAAATTGCGAAAATGCAATATCTTGAGTCTATCATACTCCCCTTACCCCCTCTATCTTAGAGGGGGAGTTGCTAACGCAATGATTATCAGGAGATAAATTCGTCGAACTCACGTTAAATATGAAAATCTTCGCTTTTCATTTTGTGTTTCTTTCAACTTGCACTAATTTTGGATAAATTAGGCTGCGCCTCGGCAATAAAAATGAAAAACTCGCTTTTCTTTTTTATTTCTCTCGGTTTGCACTTATTTTGTGAAATATCGTTTAAAAAAAGGGACAAAAGTTGTATAAATGAGAAAAAATTACTATCTTTGAAAATAAAATCACTAAAACAATATTGAAAAATGAAAAACGACTTTAGAAATTTTGCAGTAAACCATTTGGGAATGAACGGTTTGGCATTGGACCAGTATGCACAATCAACTATTGAGAGCAGTTATATCTCACCTACTATCATTGAGGAGCGCAAGTTGAATGTTGCACAGATGGACGTGTTCTCTCGCTTGATGATGGACCGCATAATTTTCCTGGGCACTCAGATTGACGATTACACTGCCAATGTAATCCAGGCACAGTTGCTTTATCTCGACAGTGCCGACCCAGGTAAGGATGTGTCGATTTATATCAATTCTCCTGGCGGCTCGGTTTATGCTGGCTTGGGCATCTATGATACCATGCAGTATATCCAGAGCGATGTTACAACTATCTGCACTGGCATGGCTGCATCGATGGCAGCTATTCTTCTCGTTGCCGGTGAGAAGGGCAAGCGCTATGCCCTTAAACACAGCCGCGTGATGATTCATCAGCCCATGGGTGGCATTCAGGGTCAAGCTTCGGATATCGAGATTACAGCCCGTGAGATTCAGAAACTTAAGGAAGAGCTCTATAACATCATTTCTACTCACTCTGGCCAGCCCTACGACAAGGTGTATGCCGACAGTGACCGTGACTACTGGATGACCTCGCAGGAGGCATTAGAGTATGGAATGATTGACAAGGTGCTCGAGAAGGCTAAAGAATAAACCACAAAGGATAAAGAAGTTACTTTTCCATAAATTATGGCAAAACAGATATTGAGATGTGATTTTTGCGGTCGCGGCCAAAATGAGGTAAAGCTACTCATCCCTGGCATGAACGGTTGCATCTGTAATGAATGTGCCGAGAGAGCCAGTGAACTGGTTAAAGAATATTTGGTGGAGGAAGGCGAGAGGATGTTGAGTGACATCAAGTTGAATGACCTCCCTAAGCCAAAGGAGATTAAGGAATATCTCGACCAGTATGTGATAGGGCAGGAGAGTGCAAAAAAATACCTCTCGGTGGCGGTTTATAATCACTACAAACGTTTGGCGCAGAACAAAGATGATATTGATATAGAGAAGTCAAACATCATCATAGTAGGTCCAACTGGTACTGGCAAGACCTTGCTCGCTAAGACTATCGCAAAGCTACTAAAAGTGCCATTCGCTATTGTTGACGCCACAGTGCTCACAGAGGCAGGCTACGTGGGAGAGGATATTGAGAGCCTGCTGGTTAGGTTGCTGGCAGCTTGCGATTATAATGTGAAAGAGGCCGAACGTGGTATTGTCTTCATCGACGAGATCGACAAGATTGCCCGCAAGAGCGACAACCCTTCCATCACTCGTGATGTGAGTGGCGAGGGAGTACAGCAAGGTTTACTGAAATTGCTTGAAGGTTCGGTGGTCAACGTGCCACCCCAAGGCGGCCGTAAGCATCCCGAGCAGAAGATGATACCCGTTGACACCAAGAACATACTTTTCATCTGCGGCGGTGCATTTGAAGGCATTGAGCGCAAGATTGCTTTGCGTCTCAACACTCACGTTGTGGGTTATGGTGCAGGCAATCATGTGAGTAAGGCCGATCAGGACAAGCTGCTTCATTATGTTGCTCCTCAAGACCTGCGCTCCTATGGCTTGATACCCGAAATCATAGGTCGTCTGCCAGTAGTAACCAATCTTGAGCCTCTCGACCGTGAAGCCTTGCGACGCATCTTGGTAGAGCCTAAGAATGCCATCGTCAAACAGTATGAGAAGTTGATGATGATGGACGGAATCCAATTTAGCGTCACTGACGAAGCCCTTGATTTTGTCGTTGACAAGGCTATAGAATATAAACTTGGCGCGCGAGGTCTGCGCTCTATCTTCGAGACCATCATGATGGATGTGATGTATAGCTTTCCGTCAACCAAAAAGAAGAAGTTTGAGCTTACACTGGATTATGCTCGCGAGCAGCTCGACAAATCGAATTTTGCAATTATTGCGTCTTCAATGTAAAAAAATCTGATTTATTTTCGCTGATTAAAATATTTTCTTTATATTTGTAACGAAAACAAGAAACAAGAAAAAACCTTAAGACTATGGCAGATAAAAATCAGTTGGTGGCAACACTGAAGAAATATTTTGGTTTTGACACATTTAAGGGTCAGCAAGAACAAATCATGCTGAGTCTTATTGATGAGCACGACACCTTTGTGCTTATGCCCACAGGTGGTGGCAAATCATTGTGCTACCAGTTGCCGTCATTGTTGATGGAGGGCACTGCTATAGTTATTTCTCCACTTATTTCCCTGATGAAAAATCAGGTTGACGCGATGCGAAACTTTAGCGATGAGGACGGTATCGCCCATTTCCTGAACTCCTCACTCAACAGACAGGCCATCGACCAGGTGAAAGAAGATATCCTAGCCGGAAAGACCAAGCTGCTCTATGTGGCTCCCGAGTCGTTGACCAAGGAGGAGAATTTGGAGTTCTTCAAGAGCGTTAAAATATCTTTTTATGCCATCGATGAGGCTCATTGCATCTCGGAATGGGGCCATGACTTCCGTCCCGAGTATCGCCGCATCCGTCATTTCATCAATGAGATAGGAGTGAGGCCAATTATCGCTTTGACGGCGACTGCGACATCCAAGGTTCAGCATGATATCCAGAAAAACTTGGGAATCATGGATGCCAATGTGTTTAAGTCGTCATTCAACCGCACCAATTTATATTATGAGGTAAGGCCAAAGACCAAAGATGTAGATAAGGACATAATTAAGTTCGTTAAGACGATGTCCGGGAAATCGGGTATCATTTACTGTCTTAGTCGTAAGAAAGTGGAAGAGCTTGCTACCACGCTTAGGGTCAACGACATTAAGGCGCTGGCTTATCATGCTGGTATGGATAGCGCCACACGCTCTGCCAATCAGGATGCATTCTTGCTTGAGGATGTGGATGTTATCGTTGCAACAATAGCGTTTGGTATGGGTATCGATAAGCCTGATGTGAGGTTTGTGATTCATTATGATATTCCTAAGAGTCTGGAGGGTTATTATCAGGAGACGGGTCGTGCCGGCCGTGATGGAGGTGAGGGCCAGTGCATCACGTTCTATGCACAAAAAGACCTCGACAAACTTCGCAAGTTCATGCAAGGCAAGCCAGTTGCCGAGCAGGAGATTGGAAAGCAGCTCCTGGCCGAGACTGCTTCCTATGCCGAGACTTCGGTGTGCCGTCGCAAGACCTTGCTTCACTACTTCGGCGAGGAGTATCCCGAGGACAACTGCCACAATTGTGACAACTGCCTGCATCCGCGTAAACGCATTGAGGCTTGCGCCGAGCTCTGTGATGCCCTTGAAACGATTATTAAACTCAAAGAGAAATTCAAGGCCGACCATGTGATAGATGTGATGACAGGCGAAATGACCAATGAGGTGAAGTCTTATCTTCACGATAAGGTTGACATGTTTGGATGTCAAAAGGATAAGTCGCCAAAATTCTTGAACGCTGTAATCACTCAAGGTATCATTGCCGGATATATTGACCGTGATATTGAGAATTATGGTCTGTTGAAAGTCACTAAGCGTGGTAAAGAGTTCCTCGAATCACCATCATCGTTTATGGTGGCTGAGGATCGTGACTTCTCGCTAGTTGAGGATAGCGAATTGAGGGGTGGCACTAGCGCCATCGACAGCGAGTTATTCAGCATCCTCAAGAGCCTGCGCAAGAAAACCGCCTCAAAGCTCCAGCTTCCTCCTTACGTGATTTTCCAAGATCCGTCACTTGAGGCGATGGCTACTACTTATCCCATTACTATGGAGGAGCTGCAAAATATCCCTGGCGTTGGTGCTGGCAAAGCAAAGCGCTATGGTGCTGAGTTCCTCGAAATCATCAAGCGTCATGTCGAGGAGAACGAGATTATCCGCCCAGAGGACATGCGTGTGAGGACAGTCGCCAACAAGAGCAAATTGAAGATCTCGTTGATTCAGAGTATCGACAGGAAAGTGCCACTTCGTGATCTTGCACAGTCAAGAGGACTGGAGTTTGACAAAATGCTCGATGAAATAGAGGCTATCGTCTATTCCGGTACCCGAATCAATATCGATTACTGCATCCGTGAGGAGATGGACGAGGAGCACATGGAAGATATTTTCGAGTATTTCAAAGAGAGTGACAGCGACCGTCTGTCGGTGGCCATCGAAGAGTTAGGAGATGAATACACCGAGGAAGAAATACGCCTGGTGCGCATCAAGTTCCTCAGCGAAATGGGCAACTAATCGATGCTTATCTGCTCTAAACTTATCAATTATCGAGTTGTTAAGCACATATTAACTAAATTTAAAATTCAAATTATAATTTCAGTATTATAATTTCGTTATTTCTATTGTAATTAAACGAAAATACAGATTATTGATAGTTATGAAACTTAAAGTCTTTTTTGGCGCTTTAGCACTTGTGGGAGTCGCAACCCTCGCAATTGCTGCCACCGATCCTGTGTTGATGAAAATCAACAATAAAGAGGTGAAACTGTCGGAGTTTGAGTATCTTTACAAGAAGAATCTTGAGCAACAAGTTAACAAAGAGAGTATCGACGAGTATGTGGACCGTTTTGTGAACTATAAACTCAAGGTTGCTGAGGCCGAGAGGCTCGGTTATGACACCTTGCCACGTATCAAGAGAGAGATAGAGGGATATAAGAACGATATGCTTACCCCATTCCTCACCGATACCGAACTTCAAGAGCAACTAGTTCAAGAAGCTTACGAAAGAATGAAGAAGGATGTGGATATTAGCCACATTATGCTGTCAAGAGGACGCGATGTTGCCGACGACAAGCATCAAATCGCGATGATGGATAGTTTAAGAAACTGCATCTTGAATGGCGAGGACTTTAGTGAACTTGTGATGAAATATTCTATTGACCGCTCAAAGCAGAATAATAAAGGTGAATATGGCTTTATCAGCAGCGGTGTCTTCCCCTATGATTTCGAGAAGGCTGTTTACGATACACCCGTTGGCGAACTCTCAAAGCCCTTTGTTACCGACTATGGCGTACACATGGTGAGAGTTAATGGTTTACGCCCCAACGACGGTCAGGTTGAAGTGGCGCATATCTTGAGACTCTTCCCACGTGGTGAAGTGACCGAGAGTGACAAGTTGGCAGTAAAAGCAACAATTGACTCTATCTATAACTGCATATTAAATGGAGAGAGCTTTGAAGAACTAGCAAAAAGCTACTCACAAGATCCCAAGTCGGCACGCGAAGGCGGAAAGATGCCTCCATTTGGCCGCAATTACATGGTAAGGGCTTTTGAGAATGTTGCCTACAGTCTTCCCGATGGAGCAATATCAGAGCCAGTAGAGACACAATATGGCTACCACATTATTAAGAAATTTGGCCATAAGCCCCTTGGCTCTCTTGAGGACTGCCGTGAGACAATAGAGCAAAAGATCAAGAATGACCAACGTGCAATGTTGCCTATCGAGAGTAAGCAAAATCAAATTTTGAAAGAGCAGAACTATAAGAAGACCGAAGGTCTGCAAGAGTATCTCCTGAAAGAGATGAAGGCGCATGGTGGTTATGACTCTACTTTTGTCACCGATTTCATTGCTAAGTCTAATTATCCCATTTTTACCTATGGCAACGGCCTTAAAGGTCCCTTGTCGCTGATGGCTTCGGTGATTAATCCCAAGACAAAGGTCGCAAGCGATGAACTCGCCGCTGCTGTTATCGATGCAAATGTTGACCGTATCGCTCGTAGAGAAATTGTGAAATATTATTCCGACAATATCGTTGACTTGAATCCCGATTACCGCAACTTGCTCAACGAGTATCGCGACGGCACTTTGCTCTTTGAGGTGATGAGCAAAGAGGTGTGGAACAAAGCTAAGAATGACTCTAAAACATTAGAAGAGCGTTTTGAGGCCAACCGCTCTAAATATCAGTGGGAAGAGCCACGCTTTAAGGGTGTGATGATTTGCGCTAAGAACGACTCGATAATGAATGAGGCTATGGCAATGTATCAGTCTCTAAGCACTCAGCCCGAAGACACTATCACATCTGCTCTTAACAAGAAATTTGGCCGCAACATTAAGATGGTGCGCTCGGTATCAAAACAAGGCGAGAACGAGATGATTGACTATCTAGCGTTTAACGGCCGCCGCGTTGAATCAACTTATGTTGGGTATCCTATCTATCGCGTCCTTTTTGGTAAGTTGCTCGCTCAACCCGAAGAAATGAATGACGTGAAAGGCCTGGTATCATCTGACTATCAGGATGTCCTGGAAGAAGAATGGCTTGCAGGTCTTCACAAGCGTTACAAAGTGACTATCGATAAGAAGGTGTTGAATCAACTGAAGAAAAAGTATAAATAACACTTCTTGTTATAAATAATGAGCCTTGTTGCCTGTTGCATCAAGGCTTTTTTTTGTAGATATACAATATTATTAAGCATAATTAAAGGTAATACATTTTGAGAAATCAATAAAAATCAAGAACTTTGCAGTTTAATTGGATAATTCCGCATTTAGATAACTCAAAAGAACTATAAGATATATGAAAATCAGAACATTGCTTTGGTGCTTGATGTCGATAGTGGCATTTTGCATGAGTGCACAAAACAACGTCGCCGAGGAGGTGGCATGGGTAGTTGGTGATGAGCCAATTTTCAAATCAGATATCGAGGAACAGTATCAGCAGGCTTTGTATGAGCGCATTCCCATCGATGGAAACCCTTACTGTGTCATCCCCGAGAGAATGGCGATAGAGAAGCTCTTCTTGCATCAGGCAAAGATTGATACCGTAGAGATTTCTAACTCTACTGTTACGCAGAGCGTGGACGCTCGTATCAATTATTTCATTGCCAATCTAGGGTCGCGCGAGAAGGTAGAGGAGTATTTCCGCAAGCCGATGCCTGAGTTGAGAGAGCAGCTGATGGATGTGGTAAGGGACCAATACACGATTCAAGAAGTCCAGCGCAAACTCACGAGTAACATCAAGGCCACGCCTTCGGATGTGAGGAAGTTTTTTAGCACTATTCCTAAAGATTCATTGCCGATGATTCCTCAACAGGTGGAGGTAAAAATAATTACTATCAATCCAGTAATCCCTCAGCAGGAGATTGACGATGTGAAAGCGCGCTTGAGGGAATACACCCAAAAGGTGAATGACGGAGAATCGGAGTTTTCGACATTGGCGATTCTTTATAGTGAGGACGGCTCTTCGACTTACGGCGGTGAAGTGGGATTCAGAGGGCGTGCAGAGCTGTTGCCAGAATATGCTGCCGCTGCATTCAACCTAAATGACACGAAGCGTGTGTCGAAGATTGTAGAGACCGAGGCAGGTTTCCACATCATCCAGCTTATTGAGAAACGTGGCGACCGTGTCAATACCCGTCACATCTTGTTGCGTCCAAAAGTAGCCCAAAAAGACATAGACGATGCTTTGGTAAAGCTTGATTCCCTGCGCACCGACATTCTCGCTCAGAAGAATGGCATCACCTTCGAGAATGCTGCGCTTTATATATCTCAGGACAAGGATTCAAAAAACAACAACGGCGTGATGCTCAACGAGAAGGAGCACAGCAATCTGTTTGAGATGGCTGACCTTCCATCTGAGGTGGGCAAGGTAGTCGCAACAATGCAGCCAGGTGAAATCTCGAAGCCTTTTGTGATGATGAACCCCAAGACCAATCGTCAGCAAGTGGCTATCGTTAAGCTCTCGAAGCGCAATGAGGCACATCGTGCCGACTTTGCCGACGATTATCAGGTTCTGAAAGACTTATATGAGAATCACAAGCGCCAGGAGATAATTGAGAAATGGATTAAAGAGAAACAAAAGACCACTTACGTATATATCGAAGAGGGATGGCGCAACTGTGAGTTCCAATATAACTGGTTGAACATCAATAAGGAATAGTTGTTAGTGTTACAATATGCGCAAATCAGCAAATAGCGTGTCTCAGATGGTCAAGAATAGTGTTTTTTTGACCCGCGCGCTGTTGTTGATGATGTGCGTCGTGTTTGCCGCTAACGCCCATCACGCCGATGCCCAGGCGGTTGCTGCGCGCAGTGGTGCCACAACACCCCATCTGCGACGTATCACGCCAATTATCCCCGATGCCAACCGTTTTGACCCGGGCAAGGTGTTTCTCGAGAACGCCGACGTGCTTGTCGCCGATGAGAATCGCAGCACTGAGTATCGTGTGCTTCGTGGCAATGTGCGGTTTCGCCGTGGCGACATGACTTTGAGGTGCGACAGTGCCTATTTCTTTGAAGCAACAAGTTCTCTCGATGCATTTGGCCATGTGGTGATGAACCAGGCCGATACGATGACAGTGTATTGTGACCGAATGTACTATTATGGCGATGTGGAGGTGGCTAAGCTCCGTCGCAATGTGCGGGTTGTCAATAGTTCTATGACCGTCACTACCGACAGTCTTGACTATGATATGTTCAACAATGTAGCTCGCTACTTTAGCGGCGGTACAGTAGTAGATAAATCGGGTACGCGCATTACGTCGAGTGTGGCTCGCTATGAGCACGACACCAAAAAGGTGCAGTTCACGTCGAAGGTGCACATGAAAAACAATAAAATGGAGCTCTTCACCGATATCCTTGACTATGACATGCGAACTCACATTGCCACCATCGAAGACGAGACAAAGATTGTGTCGCTTGCCGATGGCCATACCATTTACACCTCGAGTGGATGGTACAACATGTCGAGCGAGGAGGGCACGCTCTACAACCGCTCCACCATCAAGGCAAAGGACGGTCAGACGATAGTAGGTGATGTGGTATATTACGACCGCAAGAACGACAAAGGCCAAGCTCAGGGCAACGTGGTGCTCACCGACGAGAAGGCCCAGCGCACCCTCACAGGCGATGTGGTTGACTATGACCGCAAGAATGGCATAGGCAAGGCTCGTGGCAATGTCGTTATCACCGACGAGAAAAATAAAGTGATACTTCAGGGCGAGGTGGGCTTTCACAATGAGAAGACCAAGGAGTCGTATGTTACCGAGAATGCCTTGGCGAAGGAATTCTCTCAAAAAGACACGATATATATACACGCTGATACGCTGCGCACTGTCACCGCTGATAATGATAAAAGAATCCTTATCGCAAACAAGTATGTGCGTTTCTACCGCAAGGACTTGCAGGGAGTGTGCGACTCGGCGGCTGTGAGTGAGCAAGACTCCATTCTCAACCTCTATCGCCATGCGGTGATTTGGAGTGAGGCGCGCCAGATTAGCGGCGATGAAATTAATGTCCATGTGAAAGACTCGGTAGTTGATTGGGCTACGCTCCCCAAACCAGGCATGCTTATTGAGCATCTGGGCGAGGAATATTACAACCAGTTGAGTGGTCGCACGATGAAGGCGACGTTTGAGAATCAGGAGTTGAAACAGCTTGACGTTAGCGGCGATGTGGAGGCGCTTTTTTATCCCATGGAGAATGACTCCACTTACAACAAATTGGTGAATGCCAATAGCGCCTACCTCACGATAAACATGAAGCCTAAGCAGGAGGTAGAGAAAATCAAGATGTGGCCCGATGTGACGGGAAAAGTCATCCCGCTATTCCTTGCCAAGAGGTCGGACTTGCGGCTTGATAAGTTCCGCTGGTACGACTCCATCCGTCCTAAAGAACCTGGAGATGTGATGGTTGTAAGTGACGAGATGCGTCAGATTTTTGGTGAGGCGGTATTAACGCGCCGAACGACAGTAATACACTGAGAGAGCGCCTTCGGCGCGTGGATAGTGGAAAGTGGAATGGGAAATCTGACATCTGAAAACTCAAAACTGATAACAGAAGAAACTATGAGTGATGTGATAAAATTGTTGCCCGATTCGGTAGCCAACCAGATTGCTGCTGGTGAGGTGATACAACGCCCAGCCTCGGTGATTAAGGAGCTGGTGGAGAATGCCGTAGATGCTCAGGCAACGAGTATCCAGATAATTCTCAAGGATGCTGGCCGCACCTTGATTCAGGTGATTGACAACGGTGTGGGAATGAGTGACACCGATGCCCGTCTTGCTTTTGAGCGCCATAGCACGTCAAAGATTCGTCAGGCCGACGACCTGTTCTCGCTGCAGACAATGGGTTTCCGTGGCGAGGCTTTGGCGTCGATTGCTGCTATATCTCACATTGAACTCCGTACTTGTGCGCGTGGAGCGCAACTAGGTACCAAGTTGCTGATTAACGCTTCGCACTGCGAGTCGCAGGAGCCTGACGTGTGTCCTGCTGGCTGCAATTTCATGATTAAAGATTTGTTCTTCAATGTGCCTGCACGTCGCAAGTTCTTGAAGAGCAATCAGGTGGAATTGAGTAACATTATTAAGGAGTTTGAAAAACTCGCTCTTGTCAATTATACTATTGATTTCACTGTCACTCATAATGGCAATTTGCTCTATAAACTCAGTAGTGGCACTTTGAAGCAGCGCATTATCTCTCTCTTTGGCCATAACATTGACCAGCAGCTTATTCCGCTGAATGTAGATACCACATTGGTGAAGATTTCAGGATTCATCGGCAAGCCTGAAAGCGCACGCAAGCGCAATGCTATGCAGTATTTCTTTGTCAATGGAAGATATATGCGGCATCCCTACTTCCACAAAGCGGTGCTCTCATGCTACAATGAGCTGATACCCGATGAAACGCAGCCAAAATATTTCTTGGTCTTGGATGTCGATCCCGAGACTATTGACGTGAATATACATCCCACTAAGACCGAGATAAAATTTGAGAACGAATTGCCGATTTGGCAGATTATCTCGGCTGCCGTGAAGGAGACTCTGGGAAAATTCAGCGTGGTGCCGTCAATTGATTTCGACAGGGAAGATGCCCCTGAGATTCCTTCTTTCTCAATTCCTCACACGTCGAAGGTGCCAGAGATAGCTGTTGACAAGAGCTATAATCCTTTCAAGCAGCAGACGGGTTCGCATGGTGGCGGTTACCCATCGAATAACGACAGTTTGCCTAACTGGGAGGAGTTGTATAAAAACTTTGAGAAGTCAAAACAAGAGGGGCTTGACGAGATAGGGGAGTTGCCAGTAACTCAAGATATTCCTGCGGTAGAAAATGAGGTCGTGCAGGTTGACGATGAGATACAGGGTGTGATGCAACTCAATAATCGTTATTTGCTTACCATAACGCAAGAAGGATTGGTGATACTTGACCAGCATCGTGCTCACCTGGCTGTTCTCTATGAGCGGTTGATGGAGCAAATCGACGGCATGAATGTGGTGTCACAACGAGTGCTGTTTCCCGAGATTATGCACTTGACGGTGGCGCAAAATGCCGTGTTTGAGGAGATTGAGCCCGAACTTGAGAAGGCGGGCTTTGGTCTTGCACAACTTAGTGGCAGCGATTGGTCGATAAATTCGGTGCCGCCAGGTCTCGACAATATTGACATCATTGAATTGCTCAACGATGTGATTGCATCAGTAAGTAGTGGAGGAACAGCCATTAAGGATAAGGTGTATGAAAAAATAGCTCTCACCATAGCCTCAAAAGCCGCTATACCTTATAACCGCCAACTAAACGAACAAGAGATGAAAACCCTCATCACTGACTGGCGCAACCTAAAAAACACAAAATACACTCCATCAGGAAAACTAATTGCCAACATCCTTACCCTAGACCAAGTGGCAAAAATGTTTTAGGGGCTAGTCGCTTGTGGGTGTTTTACAGACTGTTCTCTCGAGGTTTAGGAGGAAGAGTTTTTTATCTACACCGCCGGAGTAGCCTCCTATGGTGCCGTCGCTGTTGATTACTCGATGGCAGGGGATGATAATCGGAATGGGGTTGGCTCCGTTGGCTTGTGCTACGGCTCTCGTGGCTTTCTCGTCGCCCATTTTGATTGCCTCTTCCTTATAACTTACTGTGGTTCCATATGGTATGGAGCGCAAAGTGTCCCAAACCTTTAGTTGGAAGTCGGTGCCAGTGAGGTACAGTGGTAGGGAGAAGTCCCGACGGTTGCCATCAAAATACTCGTTGAGCTGCATCACACAGTTTTCGAGAAGTGGGGTGGTGGCGTGGCAAAGTTCCAGCTTCATCTTAGCTGCCAAAGCAGAGAGATCAGTCTCGCCAAACTCAATTGCAGTGATGCCTAAACTCGATGCCGCTATTGTGAGCTTTCCCATTGGGCTGTCGATGACAACGCAATTCAGTTTTCCCTCAGTAATGGGCTTGATTTCAAGTTCTTGTGCCTTGTTCATCATAAACTGGTAGGCTTCGGCGTAGTCATTCCTTATTACTCCGTCGAGGATAGCATCTTTTATGGCATCCTTGATTAAGCCCACTGGCCGTGATGGGGCGAGTCCGAAGGTGTCCATAATTTCCTGACCGTCAACTGGTGGCTGGAAGTTGCGGACACGGTCTTTTTCCTCAATGTCGATAATCTTCTGCTTCACAAGCTCATAATTCTCGCGGAAGCGTTTCACTTTCTCCTGGTTCTTGCTTGTGATGTCGGCCCGGCACAGGGTCATCAGGTCGTCGATGTCGTCGCCAGCCTCAAAGAGCATGCGGCGCACTGCCGAGTCGGTAACTTCCTCTTCGACTAGCGCGATAGGGCGCATGTGCAGGCCAACGAGCTTCTTGACATATTTCATGTGCTCATTGAGCGGCAGCCTCATCTTGGCAAAGATACGCGGAACCATCTTCTCGCCAATGAAATTATGGTTGTGGAATGTCCATCCCATCTTTTCGTCCCAGTGCTTGGTGGTGGGCTTGCCGATGTCGTGGAACAAAGCTGCCCATCGCAGCCACTCGTTGTCGCTTGCTGCAGCCACGTTATCGAGCACCTGCATAGTGTGCAGGAAGTTGTCCTTGTGGCCGCGACCGTTAACGGTGTCCACGCCTTTAAGTTGCGCCAACTCAGGACAGATGAGAGGCAACAACCCGCTCTTGTCTAGTAGGAAGAATCCTCGTGACGGCACTGGCGAACGCATAATTTTCATCAGTTCGTCGGCGATGCGTTCACGAGTGATAATCTTAATGCGGTCGGCGTTACGCTTTATGGCGGCAAAGGTGCCTTCCTCAATCTCAAAACCCAGCTGTGTGGCAAACCTCACAGCTCGCATCATACGCAGCGGGTCATCACTGAAAGTGATATCGGGGTTAAGGGGCGTGCGGATGAGACGGCGCTCAATGTCGCCAATGCCGTCGAACGGGTCAAGCAAATTGCCCCAACTGTCATGGTTAATCGAGATTGCCATCGCGTTGATGGTGAAGTCGCGGCGGCGCTGGTCGTCGTCAAGCGTGCCGTCCTCCACAATGGGGTTACGGCTGTTGCGGTTATAGGACTCACGGCGTGCGCCCACAAACTCAAGTTCCATTCCCATCGCTTTGACTTGGGCGGTGCCGTAGGTCTTGAATACTGAAAGATGCGCTTTGTTGCGGCCAAACTTCTGTGCTACAAGTTTGGCGACCTCAATGCCGCTGCCCACGGTAACAAAGTCGATGTCCTTGGACTTGCGTTCCAAGAAGATATCGCGTACATATCCTCCCACGACATAGCACTCGCGGTTCATCTCGTCGGCAACTTCTCCCACGATACGGAATGCAGGGTGAGACAGGTGCTCAAGTATGTTGTCCTTGCTGATGTTCATTTTTTAGTGTAATACTTGCAAAATTGGCTGATGCCACAGTTGAGGCAGTCGGGCTTGAGGGCTTTGCACACATAGCGGCCGTGTAGCAGCAGCCAGTGGTGGGCGTTGTAGCGGTCTTCCTCGGCGATGTGACGCGTGAGGGCCTTTTCCACTTCGAGAGGTGTTTTACCGTTTGCCAAGCCAGTGCGGTTAGAAACTCTAAACACATGAGTGTCAACAGCTATAGCTGCTTTGTGGAATACTACGCCCATAATCACGTTGGCAGTCTTGCGTCCTACGCCAGGCAAACGGGTGAGCTCTTCCATCGTGCTTGGCACTTGACTATCAAAATCCTCGACAAGCATCGCCGCCATCGCCTGCAGATGGCGCGCCTTGTTATTTGGATAAGACACGCTGCTTATGTATTGCAGCAGGTCGTCGGGTGTAGCGGCAGCCATCGCTTGAGGAGTGGGGTAGGCCTTGAACAAAGCAGGGGTTACCATATTCACCCGCTTGTCGGTGCACTGTGCCGAGAGAATCACCGCCACCAGAGTCTCAAACGGGTTTGTGAAGTTGAGTTCTGTGGCTGGATTGGGATTCTCTTGTTTGAGGCGGCTAATTATCGCCTCATATCGTTCTTTGATAGTCATCTTTTTTTATTTTAAAGGGGAGCTGTTGCGCAACCCCCCTCGTTATAATAGTTATTTTACTATTTTCAATGAGTGTGCTCAAACTGTCGCAAGAAACGAACGTCGTTCTCGCTGAACATGCGCAGGTCTTTAACCATGTACTTAAGATTGGTGATTCGCTCTACACCCACTCCAAAGGCATAGCCGGTATATACCTTGCTATCGATGCCACACAGTTCAAGGACATTAGGATCAACCATGCCGCATCCCAGAATTTCTACCCAGCCGGTGTGCTTGCAGAAACCGCAGCCTTCGCCGCCGCAGAGCATGCATGAAACATCCATCTCGGCGCTAGGCTCGGTGAATGGGAAGTAGCTTGGGCGCAGACGAATCTTGGTGTCGGGACCGAACAACTCCTTTGCAAAATAGAGAAGAACCTGCTTGAGGTCGGCAAACGACACGTTCTTGTCGATGTAGAGGCCCTCAATCTGGTGGAAGAAGCAGTGAGCGCGAGCTGTGATGGCCTCATTGCGATATACACGTCCTGGGCAGATAATGCGGATGGGAGGCTGAGTAGTCTTCATCACGCGCGACTGCACCGAGCTAGTATGGCTACGAAGCACGATGTTACGAGTCACGTCGCCGCTCTTATCCTCGTTGATGAAGAAAGTGTCCTGCATGTCGCGGGCGGGATGGTCGGCGGCAAAGTTCAGCGAGGTGAACACGTGCATGTCATCCTCCACCTCAGGACCGTCGGCAAGTGTGAAGCCCAGTCGTGAGAAGATGTCGATAATCTCCTTGCGCACCATGGATATGGGATGACGTGTGCCAATCTCCTCAGGGAATGCAGGGCGTGTGATGTCGATTTTGTTGGCAACAACTTCTTTGGCCTTGAACTCTTCCTTGAGCGTGTTTATCTTTTCAGTGGCAAGGGCCTTAAGCTCGTTAAGCCGCTGTCCAAACTCTTTCTTCTGGTCATTAGGAACATTGCGGAACTCATTGAAAAGAGCTGTAATCTCACCCTTCTTACTTAAGTATTTAATGCGCAAAGCTTCTAGAGCCTCGTTACTATCGGCCTTAAGATCAGCGATTTGCGCCTTCAAATTCTCTATTCTATCTAACAACATATCTTATTGAATTGAGTGTTTCTTGAAAAATCATGCAAAATTACAAAAAAGTTTTTAGTTTTTGTTTATTAGTAGTCAATTTTTTTAATAATGCCTCTAAATATTTGATGCACTGAAATGTGGCATATTTCTTTTTTTAAGAATAATTGTGAAAGAGAATTGAAATATTTTTATACCTTTGCAGTTTGAAATAAATAAAGCATTAAGTTTCAATCTAAATTAGATAAAATTTTCAATGAAGAAAAATATAATCATAGGTGGAGTAGTGGTTTTGGCTTTGGCTTTATTGTACTGGGGGATTGAGTTCCTGAAGGGCGTAAATCTCTTTGAACCAAAGAATTATTATATAGCACGTTTTGAGAAGATTAATGGCTTAACTGTGTCTTCCCCAGTTACTGTGAATGGTTTCCAAGTGGGACTTGTCAAAGAACTGAACTTCGACTACAAAACCAATGAGATTGAGGTGAAGATGAGTCTTGACGATGACCTTAAGATTCCTATTGGTTCGTCGGTGTCGCTCTCGAGCGAGTTGCTTGGCGGCGCGTCGCTTGTTCTAAATCTAGCCAAAGGAGAGGCTTGCCATAAGGTGGGAGATTTGATTCCCGGCACGGTAAATGCCGGGTTGATGGATAAGGTGGGCAATGACATAAT